>NZ_JBVISA010000026.1:0-146104 GCF_055575755.1 Kitasatospora sp. NPDC034035
CGCCCGGTTACATTCCGAACCCGGAAGCTAAGCCTTACAGCGCCGATGGTACTGCAGGGGGGACCCTGTGGGAGAGTAGGACGCCGCCGAACAATTCTTCGAGAGAAGCCCCCGCCGGGTGAACCGGACGGGGGCTTCTCTGTTGTAGGGTCAACGTGCATTGTCGTGACAAGGGACAGGAGGCCCCCGGGTGGAGGTCCAGGAGACGCGGGTCCAGACCGATCGCGTCCTCACCATCCCCAACCTGCTGAGCATGGGCCGGCTGGTCGGCGTTCCGCTTTTCCTCTGGCTCATTCTGTGGCCGGTCTTCGATGGGCCCAACAACGACGGCTGGGCTTTGCTGATCCTGGCGCTGAGCGGTATCAGCGACTACCTGGACGGAAAGCTCGCCAGGCGGTGGGGGCAGATCAGCCGGGTGGGGCAGCTGCTGGATCCGCTGGCCGACCGGCTCTATGTGCTGTCCACGCTGGTCGGATTGACCTGGCGTGAGATTCTGCCCTGGTGGCTGACGGCGATTCTGCTGGCCCGGGAGGTGTTTATCGCCGCTCTGCTGCCCATTTTGAACAAGCACGGGTACGGGCCGCTGCAGGTGAGTTTTCTGGGGAAGGCCGCGACCTTCAACCTGATGTACGCGTTTCCGCTTCTGCTGCTCGGCAGTGTGGACAGTTGGATCGCGCGGCCGGCCGAGGTGGTGAGCTGGGCCTTCATCTGGTGGGGCGCCACGCTGTACTGGTGGGCCGCCATTCTTTACGCGGTTCAGGCGCGGCAGATCGTCAAGGGCCGCCCGGCGGGCCCGGCGTCCGCAGTCTGAGACGTGATCTGAGAGAAGCCCCACGCTCCATCGGTGCGTCGGACGATACCTTCCGGGTAGAGAACCCTCTGGAACGGTTTGATGGACCTGCTGGTCCACCACCGCGAAGGAGGACGCACCCGTAATGAAAGCCGTTGTAATGGCAGGGGGCGAGGGCACTCGACTCCGCCCGATGACCTCCAGCATGCCGAAGCCGCTGCTTCCGGTCGCCAATAGGCCGATCATGGAGCACGTGCTTCGGCTGCTGAAGCGGCACGGTCTCCTTGACACCGTCGTCACCGTGCAGTTCCTGGCGTCACTGGTCAAGAACTACTTCGGTGACGGCGAGGAGCTGGGCATGCACCTGACCTATGCCCACGAGGAGACACCACTGGGCACTGCGGGGAGTGTCAAGAACGCCGAAGACGCGCTCAAGGACGACTCCTTTCTGGTGATCTCCGGTGACGCGCTGACCGACTTCAATCTCTCTGAATTGATCGACTTTCACCGCAGCAAGGACGCTCTGGTCACCGTCTGTCTCACCAGGGTGCCGAATCCACTGGAGTTCGGCATCACGATCACGGACGACGAGGGACGGGTCGAGCGGTTCCTGGAGAAGCCGACCTGGGGGCAGGTCTTCTCCGACACGGTGAACACCGGTATCTACGTGATGGAACCCGAGGTCTTCGACTACGTCGCGGCGGGTGAGTCCGTCGACTGGTCGAGCGACGTCTTCCCGCAGCTGTTGAAGGAGGGCAAGCGGGTCTACGGCTACATCGCCGAGGGCTACTGGGAGGACGTGGGCACCCACGAGAGCTACGGCAAGGCCCAGGCCGACGTCCTGGAGGGCAAGGTCGAGGTCGAGCTGGACGGGTTCGAGATCTCGCCCGGCGTCTGGGTCGCCGAAGGGGCCGAGGTTGACCCCGAGGCGGTGCTCCGCGGGCCGCTGTACATCGGGGACTACGCCAAGGTCGAGGCCGGCGTCGAGATCCGCGAACACACTGTGCTGGGCAGCAACGTGGTCGTCAAGCGCGGCGCGTTCCTGCACAAGGCCGTGGTGCACGACAACGTGTACGTCGGGCCGCAGAGCAATCTGCGGGGCTGTGTGGTCGGTAAGAACACCGATGTGATGCGGGCCGCCCGGATCGAGGACGGGGCGGTGATCGGGGACGAGTGCCTGGTCGGCGAAGAGTCGATCATCGGGGCGAACGTCCGGGTGTACCCGTTCAAGACCATCGAGGCCGGCGCCGTCGTCAACACCTCGGTGATCTGGGAGTCGCGCGGCCAGGAACACCTCTTCGGTCTCCGCGGCGTCTCGGGGATCCTGAACGTCGAGATCACCCCGGAGCTGGCCGTGCGGCTGGCCGGGGCCTACGCGACGACGCTGAAGAAGGGGGCCACCGTCACCATTGCGCGTGACCACTCGCGTGGTGCGCGTGCGCTCAAACGGGCGATGATTTCGGCGCTGCAGACCTCGGCGATCGACGTCCGCGACCTCGAGAACGTGCCGATGCCGGTGGCCCGGCAGCACACGGCGCGGGGGAGTGCGGGCGGGATCTTCCTGCGGACCACACCGGGAGTACCCGACTCACTGGACATCCTCTTCTTCGACGAGCGCGGGGCGGACCTCTCACAGGCCGGGCAGCGCAAGCTCGACCGCGTCTACGCGCGGCAGGAGTACCGGCGGGCCTTCCCGGGCGAGATCGGGGACCTGACCTTCCCGTCCAGCGTCTTCGACGCCTACGCGGGCAACCTGCTGCGGGCGGTGGACACCACCGGGGTCCGGGAGGCCGGGCTGAAGGTGGTGGTGGACACCGCGCACGGCAGTGCGGGTCTGGTTCTGCCGAGCATCCTCGGCCGGCTCGGCGTGGAGGCGCTCACCGTCTCCAGCGGGCTCGACGAGGCGCGGCCGACCGAGGACGCGGAAACGCGAAGGGCCGGGCTCGCCAGGCTCGGCGAGCTGGTGGCATCCTCGCGGGCGGCCTTCGGTGTCCGCTTCGACCCGGTCGGTGAGCGCGTCGCGTTCGTGGACGAGCTGGGCCGGGTGATCGACGACGACCGGGCGCTGCTGGTGCTGTTGGACCTGGTGGCGGCCGAGCGGCGCAGTGGGCAGGTGGCGCTGCCGGTGACCACGACCCGGATCGCCGAGCAGGTCGCCGCGTACCACGGCACCCAGGTCATCTGGACCACGACGACGCCGGACGACCTCGCGAAGGCGGCCTCCGCCGAGGGCACGGTGTTCGGCGGGGACGGGCGCGGCGGCTTCGTGGTGCCCGAGTTCAGCGGGGTGCTGGACGGGGCCGCGGCCTTCGTCCGGCTGGTCGGCCTGGTGGCGCGGACCCAGCTCACGCTGAGCCAGATCGACGCGCGGATCCCGCAGGCGCACATCCGGCGCCGGGACATCGCGACGCCGTGGGCGGCCAAGGGCATGGTGATGCGCTCGGTGGTGGAGGCGGCCGGCAGCCGGCGGCTGGACACCACCGACGGTGTCCGGGTCGTGGAGGCGGACGGGCGCTGGACGCTGGTGCTGCCGGACCCGGCCGAGGCGGTCACCCACCTGTGGGCGGAGGGCCCGGACGACGAGGCCACCGAGGCGCTGCTGGACGAATGGGCGGCGGTGGTCGAGGGCGCCGGGCGGTGACGGCCCGGAGCTGAGGACGAGACGGCCCGATCGGCGGGGCGCACGGCATGGTTCGTGCGCCCCGCTGTCCGTTTTCACATCATTCGGAATGGTCCGCCACTTCCGTCTTGTGTGCAGCGTGTGTGCAGCTCAGGGGCCGTGCACAAGGCCCCCTCGCCGCCATGGGACGATGGTTTCCATGCCAGCGACGCCGACACCGAGTGCCCCGAACGGGCGGTACAACCGCCCGGACGCCTCGATGTCCCTGCTGACCAATGTGATGGACCACAGCCTGGACGAGGGCTACGCCGAGGCGGCCGCGGCACGCGGCGGTGCCCGCGACAGCCGGATACCCGGAACGCTCCAGGGGCTGCTCACGCTGGCCGCCGGGCTGGCGCTGGTCGGAGCGGTGGTGACGGTCGGCGCGGTGAACGCGCACGAGGCCGAGCCGACGCTGGCCAAGGAGCGGGACGCGCTGATCCAGCGGATCAACGACAGCAACACCTCGGCCGACCAGCTGCAGAAGCAGGTGCAGGAGCTGCGGCGCAAGGTCGACAGCACCCAGCAGCAGGCGCTCCCCTCGGGGGACGGCGACGCGGGTGCTCTGACCGGAGCGGTGGGCCTGGGTGAGGTCACCGGGCCGGGCGTGAAGGTGGTCCTGGAGGACGCCGCGGGGACGGGCCTGGGCGGCAACGTCGACCCGCGGGCGGGACAGGGCTTCTCCAACAGTGGCCGGCTTCGGGACCGCGACCTGCAACTGGTGGTGAACGGCCTCTGGGGGGCCGGGGCCGAGGCCGTGGCGATCAACGGCCAGCGGCTGACCGCGCTCTCCGCGATCCGGGCTGCGGGCGAGGCGGTGCTGGTGGACAACCGGCCGCTGGTGCCGCCGTACAACATCCAGGCGATCGGGGACGGGCCGAAGCTCCTCACCGCCTTCGAGAACGACATGGCCGGGCAGTACCTGCGGCTGCTCCAGGAGAAGTACGGCATCAAGTCGACGCTCTCCACGCAGAAGAGCCTGACGCTGCCGGCGGCGGTGGGGGTGACGCTGCGGACCGCGCAGCCGGTCACGCCCGAGCCCACGGCGACGGCGACGCCGTCGGCCACGGCCACGCCGAGCGGAACGCGCTCCGCCGGCCCCGGAACCTGGGAGAGCCCGGGCGCGTCCGTCTCACCATCGGCCTTACCAACCGCTTCACCATCGGCGACCAGCGGTGGTGCGACCCCGAAGCGGCATCCGTCGACCGGATCCGCGAAGACCACGACAGGGACAGGAGCAGCCAGACCGTGATTGCCGTACTGGGTCTTGTGATCGGAGTGGTCGTCGGCCTCTTCGTCCAACCCGAGGTGCCGGACGCCGTCGTGCCCTACCTGCCGATCGCGGTGGTCGCGGCCCTGGACGCGGTCTTCGGCGGTGTCCGGGCGATGCTCGACGGGATCTTCAACGACAAGGTGTTCATCGTCTCGTTCCTGTCGAACGTGGTGGTCGCGGCGCTGATCGTGTTCCTGGGCGACCAGCTGGGCGTCGGCTCGCAGCTGTCCACGGGTGTGGTCGTCGTCCTCGGCATCCGCATCTTCTCCAACGCGGCCGCGATCCGGCGCCATGTCTTCCGTGCCTGAGTCGGGCCGCGAGGAGGCGGCGGAGAAGCGGGAGCCGAGGACCGTCGGGAGGACGGTTGAGGAGACGGTCGAGGAGGCCGTCGAGGCGCCCGAGCCGGAGACGGACCGGGAGTCCGGGCCGGACGGCTCTGCGGATCCGGACGGGGCCGCAGAGGAGGCCGGAGCGGCCGTCCCGGCTCCGGAAGCCGAGCCCGGCGAGAGCGCCGTGGAGAACGCGGCCGAGGACGCGGCCGAGGATGCGGCCGAGGACAAGTCTGACGCTAAGGCTGAGCTTGAGGCCGACTCGACCCCGGAGCCGACGCTCCGGCTGGTGAAGGCGGTCCGGCTCGAACCGGAGCCGGAGCCCGAGGCAGCGGCCAAGCCCGAGCCCGTCGAGTCGGGCTCCGGCGCAGGGCCCGTGCCGGAGCCCGAGCCCGAGCCGGTCGCAGCGGAGGCCGTCGAGCAGGCGCCCGCCGTGGACCGCAACGCCGGACGGCGGCGTCTGCAGGCGGCGCTGTGGCCGCCGCGGCTGTCGCGCGGGCAGTTGGTGGTGGCGCTGCTGCTGTTCTCGCTCGGCTTGGGGCTGGCGATCCAGGTGCGGTCGACCAACGACCACCACAGCCAGCTGCGCGGGGCCCGCCAGGAGGACCTGGTTCGGATCCTCGACGAACTGGACAGCCGTCAGCAGCGTCTCCAACAGGAGAAGGCGGAGCTGGAGCAGTCCCTGGCGAAGTTGGAGAACAGCTCCAACCAGGCCAAGGAGGCCCAGGAGCAGACCAGGAAGAAGGTGACGGAACTCGGCGTGCTCGCCGGTACCGTCAAGGCCACTGGTCCGGGCATCGTCCTCACGGTCGATGACCCCCAAGGGCAGGTGAAGGCAGATATGCTGCTGGACACCCTGCAGGAACTTCGAGCGGCGGGGGCGGAGGCGATTCAGATCAACGATGTGCGCGTGGTGGTCAACACCTACTTCACCGACCTGTCGGGCGGTGGGGTGCAGATCGACGGGAAGAAGGTCTCGCAGCCCTATCGGTTCACCGTCGTGGGGAACCCGCAGGACCTGACGCCCGCGCTGAACATCCCGGGTGGTGTCGTCCGCACGTTGGAGAGCCACCAGGCGCGGGCGACGATCACCCAGCAGCAGAAGGTGGTCGTGGACGCCCTCGTGGATCTGAAGACGCCGCAGTACGCCAAGCCGGCTTCGAAGTGACGAGGCGCCCGACGAACGGCCCGTCACGGGCCGGCGGCACCCGGTGCGGGGAGCCGCCGTCACGTGGGCGAGACTGGTTCGCACCAGTTCGCTCCGGAACAACAACCGCAGCATCAACTGTCGGAGTACCGCTCCAGCGGGCCCGAGCCGCAACCGGGCTCGCGGCCTGTCCGAGGTTCTCACCCTGCCCCGCGGGCGGGTCTGTCACACGCAAGGGGATTCGCCCGTGAGTTTCTTCTCGAAGTTGTTCGGTCGCAACAAGGGCCGTGACGCGGCCGCCGTGGAGGCGCCGACCGCGCGGCACCGTCGGCCTGAGGACGAGCCCGCCGTGCCGGGCATGCGACCCGCCCCCGAGGCCGCCCCGTACGCCGGACAGCAGCTGTTCCGGGACGGCGGCGCCCAGTACGCGGGGAATCCGGCGGGCTACGGCGCGTCGGTTGACCCCTCCGGCGACCCGCGCATAGGTTTCCCGTCGGGACCCTCAACCTCTGGTGGAGGGTTTGCTCCGGACCCGTACGCCGGGCACAACCCGTCGGGTGTGCCGCGCCAGGAGGCTGTGAACATGGCTGGCCCCTCTCCGTGCCCCAGGTGCGGCAACCAGAACCCGGCCGCGGCCCGGTTCTGCTCCAACTGCGGTGCGGCGCTGCGCGGCGGCCTGCTGCCGGAGGGGGCGGCGGAGACCACGTCGACCATCTCCATCTCCGGCCTGGAGTCGTACGACCCCACAACCACGACCGGCACCGGTGCCACGCCGGCCCTGTCGGCCGAGGTGCTGTCGGCGATCGACGCGCTGCCGCCGGGCTCGGCCCTGCTGATCGTGCAGCGCGGTCCGAACTCGGGCAGCCGCTTCCTGCTGGACTCGGACGTCACCACGGCGGGGCGTCACCCGCAGGGTGACATCTTCCTGGACGACGTCACGGTCTCGCGCCGGCACGTGGAGTTCCGCCGCACCCCGGCCGGCTTCAGCGTCGCGGACGTGGGCAGCCTCAACGGCACCTACGTGAACCGGGAGCGGATCGACGAGGTGTCGCTGAACAACGGCGACGAGGTCCAGATCGGGAAGTACCGGCTGGTGTTCTTCGCCGGCCACAACCGGGGGTACTGAAACCAACGTCGGCAGGAGCCCGAGTGAATACGAATACCCCTTCCTCTTCTCTCGGGGCGGCCACCCCAGTCCCGTCCGGTCCGCAGGCGGACCGCGGCGGGCGCGGGGTGGTCGCGGGCCCCAGGCAACCGGTCCGTGCGGAGCGGCCCGCCGGGCGGCGGCGCGGCGGTGACGAACTGCTGAGCATCGGCGCGGTGCTGACCTTCCTGCGCGACGACTTCCCCGAGGTCACCATCTCCAAGATCCGCTTCCTGGAGGCGGAGGGACTGGTCGAGCCGCAGCGCACGCCCTCGGGGTACCGCAAGTTCAGCCCGGCCGACGTCGAGCGGCTGGCCTACGTCCTGCGGATGCAGCGGGACCACTACCTGCCGCTGCGGGTGATCCGCGAACACCTGGACGCCATCGAGCGCGGCGAGAGCCCGCCGGCGCTGCCCTCCTCGGCCGACACCCGGCCCGGGCCGATGGAGGAGGCGGACCGCGAGCTGGTGGCCTCCGCCGACGTCCCGTCCGGGGTCCGGCTGGGGCGTGCCGAACTGCTCGCCGCGGCCGAGGCCGGGGAGCGGGAGCTGGCCGAGTGGGAGTCGTACGGGCTGGTCGCGCCCGGCCCGGACGGCGGGTACGACGGCGAGGCCCTGCAGGTGGCCCGGCTGGTCGCGGAGCTCGGCCGGTACGGCCTCGAGCCGCGGCACCTGAGAGCCATGAAGGCGGCGGCCGACCGCGAGATCACACTGGTGGAGCAGGTGGTGGCGCCGCTGCGCCGGCACCGGAACCCGCAGACCAGGGCCCATGCCGAGGCCACCGCGCGGGAGCTCGCGACGCTGTCCGTACGACTGCACGCGGCAATGGTCCAGGCCGGTCTACGGACCCGCGGGTAGCCTCCCGGGCGGCCTCCGCATGCCGGGGGCACCGCGCTGACCAGCGGCGTCGGCTCTGCGCTTTCATATCCGGGACCGGAGCCATAGGGTTGCCTGTGTGAATGAGCTCGACGTCGTGGGTGTCCGAGTGGAGATGCCTTCCAACCAGCCGATCGTGCTGCTGCGGGAGGTCGGGGGAGATCGCTACCTGCCGATCTGGATCGGCCCCGGCGAGGCGACTGCGATCGCCTTCGCCCAGCAGGGCATGACGCCGGTGCGCCCGCTGACGCACGACCTCTTCAAGGACGTCCTGGAGGCGCTCGGCCAGCAGCTCACCGAGGTGCGGATCACCGATCTGCGGGAGGGCGTGTTCTACGCCGAGCTGGTGTTCGCCGGTGGGGTCGAGGTGAGCGCCCGGCCGTCCGACGCGATAGCGCTGGCGCTGCGGACCGGTACGCCGATCTACGGGAGCGAGGAGGTGCTCGCCGAGGCGGGCATCGCGATCCCGGACGAGCAGGAGGACGAGGTCGAGAAGTTCCGGGAGTTCCTCGACCAGGTGTCGCCCGAGGACTTCGGCGGCGGCGGCCCGCAGTAGCGGTTCTGCGAGCATTCGGCTCAGCGTTTTGCCAAAATTCGTCGACCTACCCACACTAGGGGCACGAAAAACCACTCTCCTGAGTGACGTGGATTGTCTGACCCGGCGTGGCGATCGTTGACGGGTCATAGGGGACTGCCTACCGTCAGGAGTGGCTGTCCGGGTGCCCGATGCCCGCAGTCGGGTTGCCCGCAGCACAAGTGGACGGAGGCAGGCATGAGCAGCACCGGCGATGACGCGGCCCTGGGAGGCCTGTGCGCCGTGCACGTGCCGCGCACCGCTCGTACCGTCACGGACATGGCCCGGGTGGGCAGGTTCCCGGCCGTGCAGCCGGGGCAGCCGGCCATCGAGCGGCTGGCCCCGACGTCCGAACTGATCGGCTTCCGCGGCCCGACGGCCTGTGCGGCGGCCGGCATCACCTACCGTCAGCTGGACTACTGGGCCCGCACCGGGTTGCTGGAGCCCAGCGTCCGGACGGTGTACCCGGCGGCCAGTCAGCGGCTCTACAGCTTCCGCGACGTCCTGCTGCTCAAGATCGTGAAGCGGCTGCTCGACGCGGGGGTCTCGCTGCAGAACATCCGGGTGGCCGTCGCCCATCTGCAGGCCGCCGAGCAGGCCGACCTCGCCGGGATGACGCTGATGTGCGACGGCGCGACGGTGTACGAGTGCACCACGCCGCAGCAGGTGGTGGATCTGCTGAAGGGCGGTCAGGGGGTCTTCGGCATCGCGGTGGGAGCGGTCTGGCAGGAGCTGGAGCGCACCCTCGGGCGGCTGCACGCGGAGCGTACGGACACCGGCGAGACCCTGGTCGGGCAGGACCCGGCCGACGAGCTGGCCCAGCGGCGCAACCGGGCGGTCTGAGCAACGAGTCGACGAGGCCGCGGGCCCGGACGGGGAACCGTTCGGACCCGCGGCCTCGTCGTGTTGCCTGGCGAAACGATCGAGGGAGGGCCTGTGGGAGTCGGCACCGGTATAGCGGGACTGCTGCGGCGCAGGGCCGGACTGCTGCGGACACGGCTGGGGCAGCGGAAGACCCAGCGCAGGGTGTTCCAGGTCGGGACGGTGCTCTGCTCGCTGGCGCTGGCACCGAGCGCCTGGGTGTGGCTCTCGGCGGGTGACCGGGTGGGAACGGTGGAGAGCGCTCCCTCGGCGCCGGTCGCGGTGGTCTTCGGCGCCGGACTCGACCAGGGCAAGCCCTCGCCGTACCTGGAGCACCGGCTGGTCGCGGCGGTGGACCTGTACCGGGAGGGCAAGGTGCAGGCGATCCTGGTGACCGGGGACAACGGGCGGATCGAGTACGACGAGCCCGACGCGATGTTCACGTACCTGACCGAGCACGGCGTGCCGGCCGAGCGGGTGGTCCGGGACTACGCGGGCTTCGACACCTGGGACTCCTGCACCCGGGCGCACCGGATCTTCGGCGTGGACCGGGCCGTGCTGGTCAGCCAGGACTTCCACGTCCGGCGGGCGCTGGCGCTGTGTGAGGCGGCGGGCATCCGCTCGTACGCCGTCGGGGTGCCGGAGCTGCATGACGAGACCTGGCTGTACGGCGGGGTGCGGGAGGTGGCCGGGGCGGGCAAGGCGGCGGTCAACGCCTGGCTGCGGCCGGACCCGGTGTTCCTCGGGCCCCAGGAGGACGGCATTCCGAAGGCGCTCGCGGACGCGGCGAAGAAGCAGCCGTAGGCGTCCGACCGCGCCGGGCGTCCGGCCGGGTTCGTACGCACTGTCGGACCCGTACGCGATGATCTGCGGGTGCGATCACTGCCGAGCATCATCCACCTCGACATGGACGCCTTCTTCGCGGCGGTGGAGCAGGCGGCCAAGCCGAGCCTGCGCGGCAAGCCGGTGGTCGTCGGCGGGCTGGGCGGTCGCGGGGTGGTGTCCACGGCCTCGTACGAGGCGCGGAAGTTCGGGGTGCACTCGGCGATGCCGATGGCGCAGGCGCGTCGTCTCTGCCCCAACGCGGCGTTCCTGTCGGGTCGTTTCGAGGCCTACCGGCAGGTCAGCGAGATCGTGATGGGCCTGCTGCGGGAACTGTCGCCGCTGGTACAGCCGCTCAGCCTGGACGAGGCCTTCGTGGACCTGGAGGCCGGTCCGTACGGCCCGGTGCTGGCCGAGGCGGACCACGACACCGGCGAGCGGCTGGTGCTCGCGCTGGCGGAGGACCTGCGGTCGGACATCCAGCGGCTCACCGGGCTGACCGGCTCGGTGGGGGCGGCCGGGTCCAAACTGATGGCCAAGATCGCCTCCGAGCAGGCCAAGCCGGACGGCCTGGTGCTGATCGAACCCGGGCAGGAACGGGCGGTGCTCGGGCCGATGCCCGTACGGGCGCTGCCCGGGATCGGGCCGGCCACCGAGCAGGTGCTGCGGCGGGCCGGGCTGAGCACGGTGGCCGACCTCGCGGAGGCGGGCGAGGCGGAGCTGGTCCAGCTGCTCGGGCGGGCGCACGGGGCCGGGATCCACCACATGTCGATAGGGCTGGACGAGCGGCCGGTGGTGGCCGACCAGGACGCCAAGTCCGTCTCGGTGGAGGACACCTACGAGGTGGACCTGGCCGACCGGGACCGGGTGCTGCGCGAGGTGGAGGCGCTGGCCGCCCGGTGCGTGCGGCGGCTGCGGGCGGCCGGGCGCTCGGGGCGGACGGTGGTGCTCAAGGTCCGGCGGTTCGACTTCTCGACGCTGACCCGCTCGGAAACGCTCGGCGGGCCCACGGACGACGAGGCGGTGATCACCGCGACCGCGCGCCGGCTGGCCGAGCAGGTGGACATCACGGGCGGGGTCAGGCTGCTCGGCGTGGGCGTCGCCCAACTCGCCGACTACACCCAGGAGGACCTGTTCGCGCAGGCCCTGCGCGAGGAGGCGGCGGAACACGCGGAGGCGGCGGCCGAGACCGAGGAGGCCGAGGAGGAGCCGGAGGTCGTCGTGATGCGGCGGTGGATGCCCGGACAGGACGTCCGGCACGCGGAGTTCGGGCCGGGCTGGGTGCAGGGCAGCGGCGTCGGGAGGGTCACCGTGCGGTTCGAGACGCCGTGGAGCGAGCCGGGGCGGGTGCGGACCTTCGCGGTGGACGACCCGGCGCTCGAGCCGACCCGGCCGCTGCCGCTGCGCCGGGGCGAGGACACCGAACCGGACCGGGACGGCGGTGCAGCCGAGCGGGACTGAGACACGAAAACGGCCCCACCCGGTGGGGGATTACCGGGTGGGGCCGCATCACCGTGCCGGACCCCGTGCGTTCGTGATGCCCTCGCGACGTACGGAGACCGGGGCCCCGCGCCCTGTCCCTGAGCGCGGGGGCCGGACGCCTCGTCAGGCGTCGGTCTTCACCAGCTTGTCGCTGGAGTCCTGCTGGGCCGAGTCGCCGACGACGGTCAGCGGAGCGGCCGGCTTGACGGTGCGGATCAGGAACGGGACGACACCGGCGATGATGCAGACCACGGCCGCGGTCCAGAACGCGTGCTTGTACGCGTCCAGGGTGGGCAGCAGCAGCGGGATCTGCGGCGGCAGCTTCATGACGTCGCCGGTCAGGATGGCGGCCATGACGGCGGTGCCGATCGCGCCACCGACGGTGCGCAGCACCGAGTTCATGCCGTTGGCGATGCCGCTCTGCTCGGCCGGGACGGCGCCGTTGATGTAGGCCGGCATCGCGGCGAACGCGAGGCCGACGCCGAGGCCGAAGATCGCCGAGGCGGTGTAGATGTCGCCCTCGTGGCTGTGCCGCAGGGCCAGGTAGGCCATCGCGATGGCGCCGAGGACGCCACCGAGGACCAGCGGCATGCGCGGGCCGCGGCGGGCGATCAGCAGCGCGCCGAGCGGGGCGGCCACCATGGAGCCGATCGCGGACGGCAGCAGCATGACACCGGCGTGCAGGACGGTGGCGGTGAAGCCGTAGTGGGTCAGCTTCTCCGGGGTCTGGGCGAAGTTGCTGATGACCATGAAGGAGCCGTACATGCCGAAGCCGATGAGCAGGCCCGCCAGGTTGGTGAAGGCCACGGCCGGACGGGACATCATCTTCATGTCGACCAGCGGGTGCGCGACCTTGGTCTCGATGATGCCCCAGACCAGGGCGACGACGGCGGCGACGGCGAACAGGCCGAGGGTCTTGGTGGAGGTCCAACCCCAGTGGTTGCCCTGGCTGACCGCGACCAGCAGCGCGGAGAGCCAGCCCGCCAGGGTGATCGCGCCGAGCGGGTCGGCGCCGCCCTCCTTGTCGGTGACCGGGTCGGACGGGACCCGGAAGGCGACCAGGGCGACCGCGATCAGGCCGAAGACCAGGCCCATCCAGAAGATCGACTTGTAGCTCCAGTGCTCCAGCAGGAGACCGGTGGCGACCAGGCCGAGGCCGGAGCCGACGCCCATCGAGGCGCTGATGGCGGCGACGCCGCCGGTCACCTTCTGCTTGGGCAGCTCGTCGCGGACGATGCTGATCGCCAGCGGCATGACGCCACCGCCGGCGCCCTGCAGGACGCGGGCGACGACCAGCCAGGTGAAGGAGTGGGTGCTGACCGCCAGTGCCGAACCGGCGACCAGGCCCGCCAGCGAGATCAGCAGCATCGGCTTACGGCCCCGGAGGTCGCCGAAGCGGCCCAGGAGGGGAGTCAGCACGGCGGCGGAGAGCAGGTTGGCGGTCATCAGCCAGGTGACGCTGGAGGCCGAGACGCTCAGTTCCTTGGCCAGCGAGGGCAGGATCGGGACGACCGCGGTCTGCACCACACTGAACGACAGCATCGCCAGGATGAGGGCCGGCAGGACCCGGGCGCTGCTCTGCTTCTCGGCCGCGATGGTGGGCTGGGGTGCCTCACTCACGGTTGCTTCCTCCCGTACATAGTGAATGAACTGAAGTAACCATGCAGGGAGATACTTCAGAGTGTCAAATATCGAGCGGTTAAGCTTTGGCAAAGGGGAAGGCCCCGACCTCGGATGGTCGGGGCCCTGCTGGGGATCGCGGGTCAGACGAGCGGGCGCATCCCGGTGGCGCGGGAGGCGTCGGGGGTCGGGGTGACGGCGTCCTGGGGCGTGGTGGGGTCGTGGACCTCGACGTGTTCGCGGCGGAGTTCTTCCCGGATCACTTCCTCGTCGGTGTAGCGCTCGACGACCAGGCGGACGCGCTCGATGGGGGCGAGGTACTTGCGGACCGCCGGGCGCTCCTCACGGAGAGTGACTTCCTCGACGGCTTCGGCGATCTCCTTCTCGGTGAGGACGGCGCGCTCGGCCTCACCGACCGGGATCCGCTCGACCCGGATGCGCTCGCGGACCACCGGGACGCGGCGCTCGACCTGCTCGGTCGTCACGTACTTGCGCAGCTTCGCGGTGCCCACGTTGTGCCACTCGGTGGTGACCTCCAGACGCTCCTCGCGGCAGGTGATCTCGATCGGGTTGCCGGGAGCGGAGGAGTCGGCCCCCGAGCCGCGTGCGTGGGTGGTCGCCGCCGGCATCGGGTGCAGCTTGGGTTCCGTGATGGGCGCCGGGGAAGCCGTGGCGGGAGCAGGGGTGCTGAGGGTCCGCATGTTGCTCTCCATGGCGGTTACGGCGGTGGTCGCGCTGGTGCTCTCGGGCTCGGGGGAGTGGAAGGCGTGCGGCTTGGCGGCGACCGCGGCGGCGGCGGGGGTGACGCCGAAGTCGAGGTCGGACTGCGCGGCGTGGCCGCCGTCCTCGCCGCCCGGGTGGTCCTCCGCTCGGGTGTCGAGGCCGTAGTAGCGGTAGAGCTGGAGCTCCTGGGAGGGGGACAGGTGCTGGCCCACGCCGAAGTCGGGGGACTCCTTGACCAGCGACTTGTCGTACGGCACCCGGAGCTCGTCGCCGGAGAACTCGCTCGTGGTGAGCGGGACGAAGGCGTCCCGGCCGAAGATGCCGGTCCGGACGGCGGCCCACTCGGGCTGGCCGGTGGCGTCGTCCAGGTACACCTCGTCGACCGTGCCGATCTTGTCTCCGTTGCGGTCGACCGCCTTGTGGCCGATGAGGTCCCGGGGGTCGATGTCGGTCTGCACTCTTTCCTCCAGTGCGCTGAGCCTGCGGAACTCCCACAGGAAGTCGGCCGGAGTACCCGTGCCGTCCGCCACTTCACACCAAATGCCATGAATCGGACGGGCGCGACCGGGGTGCGCCGGACGGGCTGCGGGCTGAGCCGTCCGGGGGACGCGCGTAGACCCGGGGTGACCCGAAGCACCCGTGATCCGACGGCCTCCCGCTGGTACCCTGGGCGGCGACCGCAGAGCCCGCTCGGGAGAGTCTCCGACCGCGAAAAGCGCTGGTCGGGGCGCCGAAGGAGCAACTCCTCCCCGGAATCTCTCAGGCATCCGTACCGTGTGGGGTAGGTCACTCTGGAAAGCAGGGCAGGAGTCTCGGCACAGAAGCCGGCGACCACCACCCTCACCGACGGTGCAAGCCGACGGAGCGCCCACAGCGCACCGTGCGGGCGAAGCTCTCAGGTCCCGATGACAGAGGGGGAGGCCTGTCGGGTCCGCCCGCCATGGCTCATTCGCTGTCCGCAGCGGGGAAGGCCGGTCGGCGCGCGTACCCCCGCCGGTCCGTGACCAGGAGGCCTCGACCACCATGAACGCCCAGCCGAACGCGGGACGCCCCACCAGCGCCTCGACCCTCACCGAGCTTGAGCTGGCCAGCCCCTTCGAGAACCGCCACATCGGCCCCGACGCCGCCGCGCAGGAGAAGATGCTGGCGTCCGTCGGCTACGGCTCGCTGGACGAGCTCGCCGCCACCGCCGTGCCCGAGGCGATCCGCTCCATCACCGCCCTGGACCTGCCCGCCGGCCGGACCGAGGCCCAGGTCCTCGCCGAGCTGCGCGAGCTGGCCGGCCACAACCGGGTGCTCCAGCCGATGATCGGCCTGGGCTACTACGGCACCTTCACCCCGCCGGTGATCCTGCGCAACGTCATGGAGAACCCGGCCTGGTACACCGCCTACACCCCGTATCAGCCGGAGATCTCGCAGGGCCGCCTGGAGGCGCTGCTCAACTTCCAGACCGTGGTCTCCGACCTGACCGGCCTGCCGACCTCCGGCTCCTCGCTGCTGGACGAGGGCACCGCGGCCGCCGAGGCGATGGCACTGGCCCGCCGCGTCACCAAGGTCAAGGGCGGCGTGTTCCTGGTCGACGCCGAGACCCTGCCGCAGACCATCGCGGTGATCGAGACCCGCGCGGTGCCGACCGGTGTCGAGGTCGTCGTCGCCGACCTGTCCGAGGGCATCCCGGCCGAGATCGCCGAGCGCGGTGTCTTCGGCGTGCTGCTGCAGTACCCGGGCGCCACCGGTGTGGTCCGCGACCTCGCCCCGGTGATCGAGCAGGCGCACGGCCTGGGCGCGATCGTCGCCGTCGCCGCCGACCTGCTGGCGCTGACCCTGCTCAAGTCCCCCGGCTCGCTGGGCGCCGACATCGCCTGCGGCACCTCGCAGCGCTTCGGCGTGCCGATGGGCTTCGGCGGCCCGCACGCCGGCTACCTCTCGGTGCGCGCCGAGTACGCCCGCTCGCTGCCCGGCCGCCTGGTCGGCGTGTCCGTCGACTCCGACGGCAACCGCGCCTACCGCCTCGCGCTGCAGACCCGCGAGCAGCACATCCGCCGCGAGAAGGCCACCAGCAACATCTGCACCGCCCAGGTGCTGCTCGCCGTGATGGCCTCCATGTACGCCGTCTACCACGGCCCGGACGGCCTGGCCGACATCGCCCGCCGCACCCACCGCTACGCCGCCGCCCTCGCCGAGGGCCTGCGGGCCGGCGGCGTCGAGCTGCTGCACGGCGAGTTCTTCGACACCGTCACCGCCGTCGTCCCGGGCCGCGCCGCCGAGATCGCCGCCGCCGCCCGCGCCAACGGCATCAACGTCCACCAGGACGGCGCGGACCGGATCTCCGTCTCCGCCGACGAGACCACCACCCGCGAGCACCTGGCCGGCGTCTGGGCCGCGTTCGGCGTCGAGGCGGTCGAGGTGGCCGAGGGCGCCGAGGCGCTGCCGGCCGCGCTCCTGCGCGACGACGAGTACCTGACCCACCCGGTCTTCCACAGCCACCGCTCGGAGACCGCCATGCTGCGCTACCTGCGCCGCCTGTCGGACCGGGACTACGCGCTGGACCGGGGCATGATCCCGCTGGGCTCCTGCACCATGAAGCTCAACGCGACCACCGAGATGGAGGCCGTGACCTGGCCGGAGTTCGGCCAGCTCCACCCCTTCGCGCCGATCGACCAGGCCCAGGGCTACCTGACCCTGATCCGCCAGCTGGAGCAGCAACTGGTCGAGGTGACCGGCTACGACGCCGTGTCGATCCAGCCGAACGCGGGCTCGCAGGGCGAGCTGGCCGGCCTGCTGGCCGTCCGCGCCTACCACCACGGCAACGGCGACACCCAGCGCGACGTCTGCCTGATCCCGTCCTCCGCGCACGGCACCAACGCGGCCTCCGCGGTGATGGCCGGCATGCGCGTGGTCGTGGTGAAGACCCTGGTCGACGGCGACGTGGACGTCGAGGACCTGAAGGCCAAGATCGAGCAGCACCGCGACAACCTGTCGGTGCTGATGGTCACCTACCCGTCGACCCACGGCGTGTACGAGACCCAGATCACCGAGATCTGCGCGATGGTGCACGAGGCCGGCGGCCAGGTGTACGTGGACGGCGCCAACCTGAACGCCCTGGTCGGCCTCGCCAAGCCGGGCAAGTTCGGCGCGGACGTCTCGCACCTGAACCTGCACAAGACCTTCTGCATCCCGCACGGCGGTGGCGGCCCGGGCGTCGGCCCGGTCGCGGTGCGCGCCCACCTGGCGCCGTACCTGCCGAACCACCCGCTGCAGTCGGAGGCCGGCCCGGCCACCGGTGTCGGCCCGATCTCGGCCGCGCCGTGGGGCTCGGCGGCGATCCTGCCGATCTCCTGGGCGTACGTCCGGCTGATGGGCGGCGAGGGCCTCAAGCGCGCGACGCAGGTCGCGGTGCTGAACGCCAACTACATCGCCAAGCGCCTCGCGCCGCACTTCCCGGTGCTCTACACCGGCCCGGGCGGGCTGGTCGCGCACGAGTGCATCATCGACCTGCGCCCGCTGACCAAGGAGACGGGCGTGACGGTGGACGACATCGCCAAGCGCCTGATCGACTACGGCTTCCACGCGCCGACGATGTCCTTCCCGGTGGCCGGCACGCTGATGATCGAGCCGACCGAGTCCGAGGACCTGCACGAGATCGACCGGTTCTGCGACGCGATGATCGAGATCCGGGCCGAGATCGACAAGGTCGGCTCGGGCGAGTGGGCCGCCGACGACAACCCGCTGCGCAACGCCCCGCACACCGCCGCCGAGCTGGCCGGCGACTGGGCGCACGGCTACTCGCGGCAGGACGCGGTCTTCCCGGCGGGCGTGAACCCGGCGGACAAGTACTGGCCGCCGGTGAGCCGGATCGACGGCGCGTACGGCGACCGCAACCTGGTCTGCTCCTGCCCGCCGCTGGACGAGTACGGCGTCTGACGGAGCCGGGCGCCACGGCGTCCGGACGAACGGCAGGGCCCCGGCGGAACTCTCCGCCGGGGCCCTGCCCGTACTGCCTCGAGTCGGTGTCCGGGCCGGCCGTACGGTCGGGACCGCGGTGCGGTCGCGCCCGGCGTACGGCCGGGGACCGGGTGGTCAGGCCGCGTGGGCGACGGGTCGGCGCGGCGCGATCACCCGGCCGTCCGGCAGCAGCTCTCCGGTGTCCTCGAACAGGACGACGCCGTTGCAGAGCAGGCTCCAGCCCTGCTCCGGGTGGCAGGCCACCGACACGGCCGCTTCGCGGTCCTCGGACTCGGCCGATGGGCACTCAGGACGGTGCTGGCACATACGCGTACCCTCGCTTCGCTCTGCGATCCTCCCCGTGGTGCGGTCGCCGGAGGTCGTGCCGTCCGGAGGCCGCCGCGGTAGTCGGATCCTGTCCGCACGCCGACCAGGTGTTGACCGGCGCTCAAGTGGGTAGGACAGGTGGTCCTTCCACGCTGGTTCCCAGTGTCGGCATCCGTGGACGTGCGCGCAGCGATTTCGTGACATGCGCCACAACTCCCGGGCAGAGATCACCCGTTCAGGTGGGGGCAGGGGGAAATCGCGCACCGGTGGGTCAGGCGGTGGATGGCCCGATCAGGCCATGGGGGATGGCCCGTTCCGGTGGTCGCCGTTCGGGTGATGCACCCGGGCCCGGGTGCGCGGGCACGACGGAGGGCCGCCGGGCGGTGGTCCGGCGGCCCGTGCGGATACGGGTGGTTCAGGAGGAGCCGAGGAGCAGCGGCCTGGCGAGCGGGGCCCGGGCGAGCAGCGGCAGCAGTTCGGCGGCCGGGTAGGCGCGGTGGGCGGTGACGCCGAGCGGGGCCGGGGCGAGCGGGATCAGCAGGTCGGCGGCCGGGCCGGTGTCGGGGCTGTGCAGCCAGAGCGCCGTCGCGTACTGGCCTGGGAAGGTCAGCAGTCTGGGCTGTTGGCGGATCCGGGAGTTCTGGGCGAGCTGCCAGGCCTCGCGCAGCGCCCGGACCGTCGAGTCGAGGTAGGGGCCGGCGGTGAAGTGGGAGAAGGTGTGGCCCTCGACGGCCTGCACCACCTCGGCGGCGGCGGCCACGTCGGCGCCGTCCTTGATCAGGAAGCGCCACCCGGTGCGGCGGGCGGCGGGGAGATCGGGGTGCGGGCCGTGCAGGACATGGACCGCGAGCGGATGGGCGGGGATCAGGGGGCCGGCCGGATGGCGCAGTGCTGCGGCGGCGGGCTGGCGCAGCGCGGTCTCCGAGTCGAGTGCGCCCAGGACGGCACGCAGGGCGCTCGGCGGGGGCTGGGGGGTCTGCAGAGTCATGGCGGGGTCCGCCTCTCCAGGTGAGATCGGCGTGCGAGAGCGGCATACCGGCATGGCGTGGCGCGTCATCGGTGACGGGGGCCGGGCCGTGTCCGGTTGTGCAGGATCGCGGTGCCGGCGCGGTCGCCGCCGTCGACGAGGGCTGCGCGGTGGGAGCGGACCGGCCGGAGCGCTGTGCGAATTTTCATCGAACAGATGCGCAGGGTGATCTGTTTATCACAGGCGGTGGCGCCGAGCAAGTCTGCAGATAGTCTGAATTACCGTCAGTTTCCTTGCATTGCAAGCCAGTACAAGCATTCGGGTATCGATCTTCGAGGTGGGCATGATGCTTGCACGGTCGGTCGGCCGGGTGGCTCAACGGGGTGTCTCAGGAGGAGGGGACCGTGGGCGAGAAGGTCGTGGCGACTCGGGCGGATCTGGCGGACCGACAGCTCTACCGGCGAAAGCTCCAGGCCTGTCAGGAGGCGCTGGGGCGGATGCTGCGGGAGGACCGTTTCGACCGGCCGCGGGCGGTGATGGGGCTGGAGATCGAGCTCAACCTGGCCGACGAGCAGGGCCTGCCGGCCATGAACAACGCCCAGGTGCTCAGCGAGATCGGCTCCAGCGACTTCCAGACCGAGCTGGGCAAGTTCAACATCGAGGTCAACATCACGCCGCACCGGCTCTGCGGGCACGTCTTCGAGGAACTGCGGGAGGAGCTCGACATCGGGCTGCGCTACGCCGACCGGCGGGCCGCCGAAGCGGGCGCCCGGATCGTCATGGTGGGCATCCTGCCGACCCTCGAGCACGCCCACACCGGCCTCGACGCGATGAGCCACAACCAGCGGTACACCCTGCTCAGCGACCAGATACTGGCCGCGCGCGGGGAGGAGATCGCGCTCGACATCGAGGGCGTCGAGCACCTCCAGCTGGAGTCCATCACCATGGTCGCCGAGGCCGCCGCGACCTCGCTGCAACTGCACCTCCAGGTGACCCCCGAGCGCTTCTCCTCGGTGTGGAACGCCGCCCAGGCGCTCTGCGGGCCACAGCTCGCGCTGGGCGCGAACTCCCCCTTCCTGTTCGGGCGGGAGCTGTGGCGGGAGACCCGTCCGGTGCTCTTCCAGCAGGCCTGCGACACCCGTTCGGCCGAGCTCAAGGCGCAAGGCGTGCGCCCGATCACCTGGTTCGGCGAGCGCTGGGTGGACTCGGCGTACGACCTCTTCGAGGAGAACCTGCGCTACTTCCCCGCCCTGCTGCCGATCTGCGACGACGAGGACCCGCTGAAGGTCCTGGCCACCGGCGGCGCGCCCAAGCTCGCCGAGATGCGGCTGCACAACGGCACCATCTACCGCTGGAACCGGCCGATCTACGACGTCTCGGGCGGGGTGGCGCACCTGCGGGTGGAGAACCGGGCGCTGCCGGCCGGGCCGACGGTGGCCGACACACTGGCCAACGCCGCCTTCTACTACGGGCTGGTGCGGGTGCTTGCCGAGCAGCCCCGGCCGGTCTGGACCCGGCTGCCGTTCGAGCGGGCGGACGAGAACTTCCGGCAGGGCGCCCGGTACGGCATCGACGCGGTGTTCCAGTGGCCGCGCCCCGGACGGGCCGGACGCGGCGGCGGGCTGCAGACGGTGTCCGCCGTCGACCTGGTGCTCGGCGAGCTGCTGCCGATGGCCTACCAGGGCCTCGACGAGTGGGGCGTGGAGCCCGCCGACCGGGACCGCTACCTGGGCATCATCGAGCAGCGCTGCCTGCGCCGCACCAACGGCGCGGCCTGGCAGAGCGCGACCTTCCACCGACTGCGCGAGCAGTACGGGATGGACCGGCCGGCGGCGCTCGCGGCGATGACCCGGCGCTACGCCGAGCACATGCGCGGCGGGGAGCCGGTGCACACCTGGCCGGTGGGTTAGCCGGTACGCACCTGGCCGGTGGGTCGGCCGGTGTGTACCCCGGTCGGCCGGTACGCACCTGGCCGGCCGGCTGACCGGGCCGCTGTGTCAGGATGATCGCTCCGGCGGTCGGCCGACGGCCGGAGCGACCGCCCGTCCGCTGGAGCCCCCGTGACCACCGTCCCGACCGCGCCGGAGACCGAGCAGCCCACCCGCCGGCTGCTCGGGGCGGAGCTGCTGATCGTCCTCGGCCTCTCGCTCGGGGCCAGCGGGATCAGCGCGCTGATCAGCTTCGCCGGCTCGCTCACCGAACCGATCAAGCTCGGCCAGCAGGTCGCCACGCTGAACGGCTCGCGGGCGCCCGGGCGGCCCTGGCTGGACCTGGTGTGGCAGCTGTACTACATCGGGCGCGGCCTGATGCCGGTGGTACTGGTCGGCTACCTGCTGGTGCGCGAGGGCGCCGCGCTGCGGGTGCTGGGCTTCGACCTCGGGCAGAAGCTGCGCGACCTCGGCCGGGGCGCGGCCGTCGCGGCGGCGATCGGCGGGTCGGGGCTGGCGCTGTACCTGGCCTCGCAGGCGGCCGGGTACAACCTGACGGTCGCGCCCTCGGGGCTGCCGGACGTCTGGTGGCGGGTGCCGGTGCTGGTGCTGTCGGCCTGGCAGAACGCCATCCTCGAGGAGGTCGTCGTCCTCGGCTACCTGCTGCGCCGGGTCCGGCAGTTGGGGTGGTCCTGGCCGGCGGCGGTGGTGGCGAGCTCGGTGCTGCGCGGCTCGTACCACCTGTACCAGGGGGTCGGCGGGCTGATCGGCAACATGGTGATGGGGGCGGTGTTCTGCCTGCTGTACCGGCGCTGGGGGCGGGTGATGCCGCTGGTGGTGGCGCACGCGCTGATCGACACGGTGGCCTTCGTCGGGTACGCGCTGCTCGCCGGGCACGTCAGCTGGCTGCCGACCCCCTGAGCGCCTTGACGGGGAGGGCCTGGCCGCGCGGCGGTCGGGCGAGCAGCCGGTCGACGTGCCGGCGCTCCAGGCCCTGGCCGGGGTCGATCGGCAGCAGCAGGCGGTCGCGGCGCCAGAGCGATTTGCGGACCAGCCGGGAGGGGATGACGTCGTCCACCCAGGCGAACGGGCGGCCTCCGGCGTAGCGCAGCAGCGGGGCCCACTTGGCGGCGGAGAACAGCTCCATCAGCGGGACGTGCGGGTCGTCGGGCTGCGGGACGTAGCCGCTGAGGCGGACCACCGGGAGCGGGTCCAGGCCGATCGCCGGGGCGATGTGGGTGTTGGCGTGCTCCTCCCAGGTGGTGGCCCAGACCAGTTCGTACGTCCCGGCGAGCTCGCGCAGCCAGTCGCCGTGCCGGGCGGACAGCAGGACGGCGTAGCCGAGCAGGGTGTGGGTGTCGAATCCGGCGTCCGGATGCGGGCAGACCGGGTTCAGGACGCCGTCGACGTCCAGGAACAGCAGTGGCTTCGGCACCGGTGGCCCCCCAGAGCGGTCGTGATTCCTACCTGTCCGGACGTACCACCTGTCCCGTTGGTTGCCCACCGGTGGGCGCACGAGGGGCGCACGGGGCGCTCACGACGTGGGCACGGGCTCGGTGGCGGGCACCGGTGCGTCGGTGGTGCTCCGGCGGCTCAGCCGGCGCACCTGCGGCTCCAGCAGGACCGCCGCGCTGAGCACCAGGCAGGCGACGGCGCAGGTCCAGAGCGCGCCACCCAGGCCGAGCGCCACGGCGGCCGGGCCGGCCAGCGCGGTGCCGACCGGGGCGAGCGAGTAGGAGCCGAGCTCGTCGTACGCGGAGACCCGGGAGAACATCTCGGCTGGGATCTCCTGGCGGAGCGCGACCATCCAGTTGACGCCGAAGACGGTGACGCCGACGCCGGAGAGGAACATCGCGGCGATCAGCAGCGGCAGCGGTGCGGCGGCGGCGAGGGCCAGCGCGGGCACGCCGAACAGGAACACCCCCCAGTTGCCGACCAGCAGGATCCGGCGGGGCCGCCAGCGCGCCATCAGCAGGCCGGTGGCCACCAGGCCGACGCCGTAGGCGGACATCGCCAGGCCCCAGGCGCCCGCGCCGCCGAGCCGCTCCTTGGCGATGGCCGGCCCGTACACCGACTCGACCGCGCCGATGCAGGCGACCAGGACGGAGAACTGGAGCACGATCACCCAGAGCCAGCGGCGGGAGGCGAACTCCCGCCAGCCCTCCCGCAGGTCGCGCAGCATGCTGGCGCCCGAGGGGGCGGGGGCCTGCTCCGGCTCCAGGAAGAAGCGCAGCGCGGCGGCGATCAGGAAGCAGAGGGCGTCCAGGGCGAGCACCCAGCCGGGGCCGACCACGGCGGTGAGTGCTCCGCCGAGGGCGGCGCCGCCGATCTGGGAGGCGTTCTGGCCCATCCGGAAGACCGAGAAGGCGCGGGCCGCCTGCTCCTGGGGGACGGCCTGCATGATCATGCCGCCGGAGGCGGGGGAGTAGAGCGCGTAGCCGGCGCCGCCGGCGGCGGAGAGCACCAGCAGCTGCCAGAGTCGGGCGTTCCCGGCCAGGACCAGCGCGGCCAGTACGGCCTGGGAGGCGCCGCTGAACAGGTTGGCGGCGACCATGATCCGGTGGCGGGGCAGGCGGTCGGCGAGGGCGCCGCCGAGCACCAGGAGCAGCACCGTGGGCAGCAGGCGGGCGGCGGTGACGTAGCCGACCTCGGTGGTGGTGCCGCCGTTGCCGAGGACGGCGAAGGCGGTGGCGATGGGGGCGCCGGCATTGCCCAGGCCGCTGACCACGGTGGCGGCGGTCTGGATGCGGAAGTTGCGGCTGGCCCAGGCGAAGCGGCGGGGGCGCGGGGGTGGGGTGGGCACCTGGCGACTATGGCCGGAGTTCGTACAGGTGTCCATCGGGTTTGCGCACCTGTCGGGCCGCCTCGGTGGGTCGATGCCGGGTCGAGTCCGCCAGCCGGTGTCGAGCCGATCCCGGCAGCGGGGCCGGGCCGGCCCCGTCAGCCGAGGTGGCCCCGGAGGAAGGTGAGGGTGCGGCGCCAGGCGATCCGGGCCTGCAGGGGGTCGTAGGTGCCGAGGAGGTTCTCGTCGTTCATGAAGGCGTGCCCGGCCGGGTAGAAGTGGATCTCGGGGCGGACGTCGGTGGCCTCGCCGATCCGGATCGCGGCCTCGTCCACGGCGGTCATCGGGATCGAGCCGTCCAGCTCGCCGAAGTGGCCGAGGACGTGGGCGGTGAGGCCGCGGTAGTCGAAGTCCGGGTCGGGCGGGAGGCCGTAGAAGGGCGCCACGGCGGCCACCTTGTCGCCGGCCCGGGCGGCCAGCAGCAGGGCGAAGCCGCCGCCCATGCAGAAGCCGACCACGCCGACGGCGTCGCCGACCACCCCGTCCAGCGAGAGCAGATGGTCGACGGCCCCGGAGAGGTCCTCGACGGCCCGCTCGACCGGGAGTTCGCGTTTGAACCGGGCCGCCTCGGTGCGGTCGTGGGTGGTCGCACCGCCGAACAGGTCGGGGGCGAGGACGGTGAAACCCTCGGCGGCGAAGCGGTCGGCCATGGTGGCGACGTGCGTGGTGAGCCCCCACCACTCCTGCACCACCACCAGGCCGGGCCCGGCGCCCTGCGGCGGCCGGGCCAGGTACCCGTGCGCGGTACGGCCGTTGCTCGGGAAGGTGACGTTCTGCCGGGAGCCGCGCTGGTCGGGCATGGCTTCCTCTCGGTGGGTCGGGCCGCGTGCGGCGGGGTGCGGGGGGCGGGGGGCGGGGTCAGCCCATCTCCTCCAGGGGGCGGCCCTTGGTCTCCTTGATGCAGAAGGCCACGAACGGGATGGACAGCAGCGCGAAGGCCGCGTAGATGGCGTACGTCGCCGAGAGGTTCCAGTCGGCGAGGTCGGGGAAGCTGACGGTGATCGCCCAGTTGGCGATCCACTGGGCCGACGCCGCGACGGAGAGGGCGAGCGCGCGGATCCGGTTGGGGAACATCTCCCCGAGCAGGACCCAGACCACGACGCCCCAGGAGAAGGCGAAGCACAGCACGAAGACGTGCGCGGCGACCAGGGCGACGGTGGCGTGGGTGTTGTCCAGGGTGGCGGTGTCGCCGGTGCCGTACCGGAAGGAGAACGCCCAGGCGGCGGTGGAGAGCGCGGCCGCCATGCCGATCGAGCCGGCCAGGGCGAGCGGTTTGCGGCCGATCCGGTCCACCAGGGCCATCGCGATCACCGTGCCGATCACGTTGATGATCGAGGTGGAGAGGCTGATCAGAAGCGAGTTGGACTCG
Organism: Kitasatospora sp. NPDC034035; assembly: GCF_055575755.1. NCBI lineage: Bacteria > Bacillati > Actinomycetota > Actinomycetes > Kitasatosporales > Streptomycetaceae > Kitasatospora > Kitasatospora sp. NPDC034035. The sequence continues at coordinate 25,678 of NZ_JBVISA010000026.1, forward strand.
TTGATGCCGACCGACTGCCAGAGCAGGGACGAGTAGTAGAAGATCACGTTGATGCCGACGAACTGCTGGAACGCCGAGGCGCCGATGCCGACCCAGACGATCGGCAGCAGGCCGAAGCGGCCGCCGAGCAGGTCCTTCATCCGGGGCTTGTGGGCGGACTCCAGCACCGCGCGGATCTCCGCCACCCGGGCGTCCAGGTCCACGCCCTCGCCCTCGACCTCGACCAGCACCTTGCGGGCCTGCGCCTCGCGGTGGTCGGCGATCAGGAAGCGCGGCGACTCCGGGATGGCGAGCGCCATCAGCCCGTACACCAGGGCCGGGATCGCCTCGACGCCGAGCATCCACTGCCAGGCCTCGATGCCGCCGAGGTGGTTGGTGGACTCGCCGCCGGCGGCCTGGTTGAGCGCCCAGTTGGCCAGCTGGGAGACGGTGATGCCGAGCACGATCGCCATCTGCTGGAAGGAGGCGAGCCGACCGCGGTAGGCGGTCGGCGCGACCTCGGCGATGTAGGTGGGCGCGATCACCGAGGCGATGCCGATCGCGATGCCGCCGATCACGCGCCAGGTGGCGAGGGTCTCGATGTTCGGCGGGAACATCGAGCCGATGCCGCTGGCCGCGAACAGCGCGGCGGCCAGCAGCATCGTGCGCACCCGGCCGAAGTTGTCGGCGAGCCGGCCGGCGATCACCGCGCCGGCCGCCGAGCCCAGCAGCGCGATGGCGACCACGAAGGCGGTGGTGCCGTGGCCCACCGCGAAGTGTTTCTGGATGCCCGTCACCGCACCGTTGATCACCGCGCTGTCGTAGCCGAACAGGAAGCCGCCCATGGCCGCCGCCGCAGAGATGAACACCACGTGGCCGAGATGGGCCTCGCCGGCCGCCCGTTGGCCGTTGACTGTGGACACGCGCGCTCCCCGGGGTGGACGGGCCCGCTCTGACGCGGAGTGGGCAGGGCTCGTCTCACATTCGAGCAGCGGCGGGGCCGACCTGCCCGCGTTCAGGGCCGATCGGGTGACGCGGGGTCAGTCGGCGGCGCGCGGTGTGGTGGTGCGCCCCCGGGAGGTGGCCGGTTGGGCGGCGCGCCGCTCGTGGCGGCGGAGCAGCTGGGTACGGGCGGCGGCGTACTGGTCGCGGCCGCGCCCGCCGCCGTCCGCGCGCTCGGCGAGGCGGTCGGCCATCGCGTACTGCGTCTCGGCGGGCTTCTTGTCGTCGTACTTGAACTTGGCCCGCACCTCCTTCACGGTCAGCCGGAGCCCGCGCAGGCCGGGCAGCTGCCGGGCCAACTCGCCGCCGCCGGGCACCACTCGGACCTCCGGCGTCTCGGGCTGGAAGTGCGCCAGTTGGCGGTTGAGGATCTCCGCCTTGCCGGCGGCGGACTCCACGACCTCGGCGGTGCAGTGGAAGTGGACCGAGGCGTAGTAGCTGGTCGGTGTGCCGGGGGCGCCGCGCCAGTGGCCCGGGGCGAAGGCGTAGCCGTCGGTGACCGCGAGGGTGACCTGCGGGTCGGCCCGGACGGCGGCCAGCAGCGGGTTGGGCGCGGCGAGGTGGAGCAGGATCTCGCCGTGCTCGGCGTACAGCAGGAAGTGCGTCGGGACGAGGACCGGGCCCTCGCCCGGGCCGCCGTTGGCGGCGAGCAGGCCGAAGTCGCGGCCCTCGGCCAGCCAGGCGCGCCACTCGTTCTCGTCGCCGCGGTCCCAGGACCTGATCAGCATCGGAGCGCTCCTCGTCAGCGGGGGTAGGTGCGCAGGTGGGCGGGGAGCGGGATGGTGCCGTCGTCGTGCGGAACGGGGGTGCCGTGCACGGTGGTGACCGGGATCAGGCCGGACCAGTGCGGCAGGTCGGCGTCCTCGGGGTCGTCGGCGGCGTCGTCCTCGCGGGTCTTGGCCGAGACCTCGTCCAGCTCCAGCCGCAGGACGGCGGTGGCGGCGAGCTCCTTGGCGTTGGCCGGGCGGACCTCGGCGGAGCGGCCGGGTATCGCGTGGTCGACCAGGGCGGCCAGCGCGACGTCCAGCTCCTCGGGGTCGGTGACCTGGTGGGCGGTGCCGTGGGCGACGACCGAGCGGAAGTTCACCGAGTGGTTGAACGCGGACTTGGTCAGCACCAGCGCGTCGACCTGGGTGACGGTGACGCAGACCGGCATGCCCTGCTCGCCGGAGGCGCCGCGCATCGGACGGCTGCCGGTGGAGCCGTGGACGTAGAGCCGGCTGCCGACCCGGGCGTAGATCGTCGGCAGCACCACGGGGGCGCCGTCGGCGACGAAGCCGAGGTGGCAGATGTAGGCGCTGTCGAGGATGGCGTGGATCGCCTCCTGCTCCCAGGTGGCCCGGTCCTTGTACCGGGTGGGGGTGGTCCTGGGGGTACGGGAGTAGGTCGGCGAGCCTTCCGTGGTGTCTGACATGACATCCTCTATGTACTAGTGCATAATTTACTTTGTGCTAGGAGACTATCCGCTGAAAGGGCGACGCGCCAGCGAAATCGCGGCGCACATCGAACAGGGCGTGAGCAGCGGACTGCTCGCCCCCGGAACCGCGCTGCCCCCGCTGCGCGACCTCGCCGCCGAACTGGGCGTCAACCCCAATACCGTCGCCGCCGCCTACCGGCTGCTGCGCGACCGAGGCGTGATCGAGACGGCCGGTCGCAAGGGCAGCCGGATCCTCCCCAGACCCGCACTCACCCCGCGCGACCAGATCCGCATCCCCGTCCCCCCGCACGCCCGGGACCTGTCCGCCGGCAACCCCGACCCGGCGCTGCTGCCCGACCTCGGCCCCGCCCTCGCGGCCGCCGCCGAGGCCGCGCGCGCCGAACCGGTGCTGTACGGACACCCGGCCGTAGACCCGGAACTGCTCGCGCTCGCCCGCGCCTCCTTCGAGGCCGACGGCCTGCCCGGCGGCCCGATCGTCGTCGCCTCCGGCTCGCTCGACACCATCGAACGCATCCTCGATGCCCGGCTGCGCCCCGGCGACGCGGTCGCCGTCGAGGACCCGGGCTGGGGCAGCCTGTTCGACCTGCTGCCCGCGATGGGCCTCAAGCACCTGCCCGTCCGGCTGGACGACGAGGGCCCGCTGCCGGACGCGCTCGCGGCGGCGCTGGCCGAGGGCGCCCGGGCGGTGGTGGTCACCAGCCGGGCGCAGAACCCGACCGGCGCGGCGCTCACCGCGCGCCGGGCCGAGGCGCTGAAGGCCGTCCTGGCCGAGCACCCCGGGGTGCTGCTGATCGAGGACGACCACGGGCACGGCATGGTCGACCAGCCGTTCCACCCGCTGGCCGTGGCCGGGTCGCGGCACTGGGCGGTGGTGCGCTCGGCGGCCAAGGCGTACGGGCCGGACCTGCGGGTCTCGGTGGCGGTCGGCGACCCGGAGACGATCGGCCGGGTGTCCGGACGGCTGCGGCTGGGGGCCGGCTGGGTCAGCCACCTGCTGCAGCGCACCGTCGCCGAGCTGTGGCGCAGCGACGCCGCGCCGGTCGCGCGGGTGGCCGCGACCTACCGGGCCCGGCGGGACGCCCTGCTGGGCGAGCTGGCGGCACGCGGGATCGAGGCGCACGGGCAGAGCGGGCTGAACGTCTGGGTGCCGGTACCGGACGAGACCTCGGCGCTGGCGGCGCTGGTGCAGCGCGGCTGGGTCGCGGCGCCCGGCGCGCGGTACCGGATCCAGTCGCCGCCGGGGCTGCGGTTCACCACGGCCCGGCTGGAGTCGGCGCAGGCCAGGGAACTGGCGGAGGACCTGGCGGCGGTGCTGGGAGCGAGCGGGGACGGCTCCCGGCTGGTGTGAACGGCGAGGTGGGCGGTGGTGAACGGCGGGCTGCCGGTGGGGTGGGCGGGGCTGGTGTGACGGGTGTGCGCGGCGGGCGGCAGCCGGTCCGCGGTTGCCGGTCTGGTCTGAACCCGGCGGTAACAAAAGCGAAACCTGCTGCAGATACCTAGCGGTAACAGGCGAGGGCATGTCATCTTCATCGCGCCACCGGCCGGCGGCCCACCCTCACCTACGCGTCTTCCCGTTCCCCATCCACGGGAAGACCGAGCCGCAGGAGTTCCGCAGTGCCCGAAAACTGTTCGAGCATCAACCGCAGCGCACCTCGACTCGGCCGACGGCTGCTCACCGCAGCCTTCGCCCTCCCGCTCGCCCTCGCGGGCCTGGCCGTCGCCACACCGGCCTCCGCCGCACCGGCCGCCGTGCCCTCCGGGCCCACCGCCAGCGTCACGCTCGGCGACAGCTACATCTCCGGCGAGGCCGGCCGCTGGAAGGGCAACTCCGCCGGCACCAGCGGCAGCCGCAACGGCACCGACCGCGCCTGGACCGGCAGTTCGTACGACCCCTCGCGGGTCTACGGCGCCACGGCGGCGAGCGGCTGCGACCGCTCCGACGTCTCCGAGGTGATCAGCGCCTCCACCGGCGCCCAGAACGAGATCAACCTGGCCTGCTCCGGCGCCGTCACCGCGAACATCTTCCGCGCCTCCAACGGCGGCCAGTCGTACAAGGGCGAGGCCCCGCAGGCCGACCAACTCGCCGGCGTGGCGCGGCAGAACAACGTCAAGCTGATCACCCTGTCGATCGGCGGCAACGACCTGGGCTTCGCGGACATCATCTCCAACTGCGTGCAGGACTACCTGATCTGGTACTCGTACTGCCACGACTCCGCGCAGTCCCAGATCGACGACAAGATGCCCACGGCGATGGCCGGGGTCGGCAAGGCGATCGACGAGATCCGCGCCGTGATGGCCGGCGCGGGCTACGCGCAGTCGGACTACCGCCTGGTGCTGCAGTCCTACCCGTCGCCGATCCCGCGCAGCGCCGAGATGCGGTACCCGGAAAGCGGTTGGACCCGGTCCTCCACCGGCGGCTGCCCGTTCTGGGACGGAGACGCCGACTGGGCCCGCGACACGATGGTGCCGCAGATCTCCCAGGCGCTGGCGGGCGTCGCCGCGTCCAAGGGCGCGCAGTTCCTCGACCTGTCGGACATGCTGCAGGGCCGCGAGGTCTGCTCGACGGCCACCAAGCAGCCGACCGCGAGCTCCGGCCCGTCCGCGACCACCGGCGAGTGGGCGCGCTTCCTGGACGGCGGGCTCAACTCCACGCAGGGCGCACTGCAGGAGTCGATGCACCCCAACTACTACGGGCAGCAGGCGGTCGGGCGCTGCCTGACGCTGCTGTGGGGCCGCCCGAGCGGTGACTACGCGTGCCGCAACACGGCCGGGCAGGACGCGAGCGGGATGTACCTCGCCGCGCGGTGACCGTGTGCTGGGCATACGGTGACCGCGCGCTGAGCGCGCTGTGACCGATTGCTGACCACATGCTTCGGCGCCCCCGCGGCCTTGGCTGCGGGGGCGCCGAAGTGATGTGCTGCGAGCAGGACTTGGTGAGCGCGGTCAGCCCTTGGCAAGCAGGGACTGGGCGTGCGCCCGCACCTGATCCTTCGTCAGATAGGCGTCGGTGTACTCGAAATCCTGAAGCCGGGCGGGCTGGCGGGCGAGGAAGCCGGTACGGACGAAGTCGTCCCCGGCGGTCGCGTTGAGCAGCCAGTTGGCGCCCACCCGGAACTTGGCCACATTGGTGCGCATCGCCATCAGGTGGTAGCCACGCGCGACCAGCTGGGCGGGCACCCCGCGCAGCTCCACACCGACCGGCTTGGAGACCGCGTCCTTGCCGCCGAGGTCGACCACCAGGCCCAAGTCCTTGTGGTAGTAAGGCTCCAGGGGCTGGTTGCGGAGCGAGGCGATCACGTTGTTCGCCACCGCGCGGCCCTGCCTGGCGGAGTGCTGGGCGGTCGGCGGGCACACCGCGCCGTCGCCCTTCGCCAGGTCGGGCACGGCGGCGGCATCCCCGAGCGCGAACACGCCCTCGAACTGCGGCACCCGCATCTCCGCCGTCACGGCGAGCCGGCCGCGGACCGTCTCGGCGTCCAGGGTGCCGATCAGCGGGCTCGCCGCCACCCCGGCGGTCCAGATCAGCGTCCGGCAGGGGAGCACCCGGCCGTCGGTGAACTTGACCGACTCGGCGCCGACCTCGGCCACCGACACGCCCAGCGACACCTCGATGCCGCGCTCCCGCAGGATTTCCAGGGCCGCCTCGCCGAGCGGGTCACCGAGCTCCGGCATCAGCTTCGGGGCGATGTCGATCAGGTGCCACTTGATCTGCCGGGCGTCCAGCCGCGGGTAGCGGTGGGACGCGGCGGTGGTCAGACGCTGCAGACAGGCGGCCGTCTCGGTGCCCGCGTAGCCGCCGCCGACCACCACGAACTGGAGCCGGGACTCCCGCTCCCGCTGGTCCAGGGTGGCCGAGGCGAGGTCGAGTTGGGCGATCACGTGGTCACGGACGTAGGCCGCCTCGGCCAGCGTCTTCATGCCGCGGGCGTAGTCGGTGAGGCCCGGGATGTCGAAGGTGCGGGTGACGCTGCCGGGGGCGAGCACCAGGAAGTCGTACTTCTGCGCGACCACCTCGTCGGTGATCTTGCGGACGACGCACACCTTGGAAGCCGGGTCCACGCCGATGGCGCCGCCCGGAACGATGTGGGTGCGGCGCAGCGAGCGGCGCAGGGAGACGGCCACGGACTGCGGGGTGAGGACGCCCGCGGCGACGTGGGGGAGGAGGGGGAGGTAGAGCTGGTAGCTGAACGGCGTGACCAGCGAGATCTCGGCCTCCGAGGGTGACAGCTTGCGTTCGAGGCGGCGGGCGCACTCCAGGCCGGCGAAGCCACCGCCCACGATCAGGATCCGAGGTCGTTCCATCGCTCATCCCTTTGCCGTGAAGGTCCCCATTACTGTCCGCCACACTCGCACGGAGCAGCGGGGGCTGCCACCGGGGTGGGGCGGATGAGGGAGGGGTGAAGGGTGGGCCGTGGTGGGGCAGTGACTGGGGGTGGGACGGGGGTTGTGGCAGCGGGGGCTGCCACCGGGGTGGGGCGGATGAGGGAGGGGAGGGGTTGTGGGCGTACGGCGGGGACGGATGCACCGATAGGCTGTGGGCGTGCTACCCGAGGTGACGGCGATCCGGTACGTGACGCCACTGAGAGAAGGCGGCTCGATGCCGGGCCTGGTCGAGGCCGATGATCGGCGGCTGTACGCGCTGAAATGGGTCGGTGCGGCGCAGGGGCGCAAGGCCCTGGTCGCGGAGGTGCTGGCCGGGGAGCTGGGGCGGCGGCTCGGGCTGCCGGTGCCGGAGCTGGTGACCGTCGACCTGGACCCGGTCCTCGCGCGCAGTGAGCCGGACCACCAGATCCAGGACCAGATGCGGGCCAGTGGCGGGACCAACCTCGGGATGGCGTTCGTCAGCGGCGCGCTCAACTTCGACCCGCTCTGCTTCGAGGTGGATCCCGAACTCGCGGGCCGGGTGCTCTGGTTCGACGCGCTGATCGGCAATGTCGACCGGTCCTGGCGCAACCCGAACCTGCTGGTGGCGACCGGCGGGCTGCGGCTGATCGACCACGGAGCGAGCCTGATCTTCCACCACAACTGGCCCGGTGCCGCCGCCTGGGTGCGCCGCCCGTACGACGCCTCCGACCATGCGCTGCTGCGCGCCAGGCCCGACCTGGAGTCGGCGGACAAGGCGCTCGCCCCGCTCGCGGAGACGGCGATCGAGGCGGCCGTGGCGCAGATCCCCGAGGTCTGGCTGATGGACGAGTTCGGCTTCGACTCGCCCGACGAGGTGCGCGCCGCGTACCGTTCCCAGCTGACCGGGCGACTGGCCGGTCCGCGTGACTGGCTGCCGGAGGTGCCCGCATGAGCGAGTCGTCGACGCCCGCGCTGCCGGCCATCGTCGAGCTGCACGACTACGAGTACGCCGTGATCCGCGCGGTGCCGAGGGTCGAGCGCGGTGAGTGCGTCAACGTCGGGGTGCTGCTGTACTGCCGGCAGAGTTCGCACCTGGCGGCGCGGACCCACCTGGACCAGGCGCGGCTGCTGGCGCTGGACCCGGTGACGGACGTGCAGGGGGTGCGGCGGGCGCTGCACGGGATCGAGGCGGTCTGCCTGGGCGGGCCGCAGGCCGGGCCGGCGGCGGGGGACAGCCCCGGGCAGCGGTTCCGCTGGCTGACCGCGCCGCGCAGCGCGATCGTCCAGCCGGGGCCGGTGCACACCGGGCTGACCGCCGACCCGGACGCCGAGTTGCGGCGGCTGTTCGACCAGTTGGTGCTGTGACCGCCGGGTGCATGTCTGTGAAGGTGTGAGGCGGCTCGCGACGGTTGCCCCGGTCAAAGCTTGAGTTGCTGAAGCACCTGGTCGTACCCTGACCCCATGGGTTCGACACCGACGACGACCGTACCGACCAACGCCGAGCTGATGGAGGCGTTGGCCGCCGTCGGCGCCGCGTATTTCCAGGACTTCGCGGCGGCCGCGGCCCGGCACGGGCTCTCCTCCTCGCAGGCCAAGGCGCTGGGCGCGGTCCGGGAGCCGGTGCCGATGCGCGCGCTGGCCGGACGGCTGGGCTGCGACGCGTCGAACGTCACCGGGATCGTGGACCGGCTGGAGTCGCTGGGCCTGGCCAACCGGGCGGCGGCGGCCGGTGACCGCCGGGTGAAGATCGTGGTGATCACGGCCGAGGGCCGGGAGATCCTGGGCCTCATCCGCAGCGAGATGGGCCGTACCCACCAGGCGTTCGAGGCGATGAACGACGAGCAGCGGATCGCCCTGCACTCGATCTGCACGCAGGTCCTGCCGGTGCTGGCCGGCCGGACGGGCGGCGCGCAGTAGGCCCTGCGCCGCCCGTACCCGCGGACCCGCGTCGGGCCGAGCGGTCCGGCGGGTTCCGGCGGCCGCGGCCGCCGGTGGAGCAGGGTGCCGACGTCCGGCGTGACCTCGGCTGTTACCCTTGCGAAGCGTGAGCGCGAAGCCCCAGATCCCCAATGTCCTGGCCTCCCGGTACGCCTCGGCGACCCTGGCCCAGCTGTGGTCCCCCGAGCACAAGGTGGTCCTCGAGCGCCACCTGTGGCTCGCCGTCCTGAAGGCCCAGCAGGACCTCGGCGTCGAGGTGCCGGCGAACGCCGTCGCCGACTACGAGCGGGTGATCGACCAGGTCGACCTCGGCTCGATCGCCGCCCGTGAGCGGGTCACCCGCCACGACGTGAAGGCCCGGATCGAGGAGTTCAGCGAACTCGCCGGCCACGAGCAGATCCACAAGGGCATGACGTCCCGGGACCTGACCGAGAACGTCGAGCAGCTGCAGATCCGCCGGTCGCTGGAGCACGTGCGCGACCGCGCGGTCGCCGTGCTGGTCCGCCTGGCCACGCTGTCCGCCCAGCACTCCGAGCTGGTCATGGCCGGCCGCTCGCACAACGTGGCCGCGCAGGCCACCACCCTGGGCAAGCGCTTCGCGTCGATCACCGACGAGCTGCTGGTCGCCTTCCGCCGGCTGGAGGAGCTGATCGCCCGCTACCCGCTGCGCGGGATCAAGGGCCCGGTCGGCACCTCCCAGGACATGCTGGACCTGATGGGCGGGGACACCGAGAAGCTGGCCGAGCTGGAGCGCCGGGTCGCCGCGCACCTCGGCTTCGACAACGTGCTGACCAGCGTCGGCCAGGTCTACCCGCGCTCGCTGGACTTCGAGGTGCTCACCGCGCTCGTCCAGCTGGCCGCCGCGCCGTCCAGCCTGGCCAAGACCATCCGCCTGATGGCCGGCCACGAGCTCGTCACCGAGGGCTTCAAGGAGGGCCAGGTCGGCTCCTCCGCGATGCCGCACAAGATGAACACCCGCTCCTGCGAGCGCGTCAACGGCCTGGCCGTCATCCTGCGCGGCTACGCCTCGATGACCGGCGAGCTGGCCGGCGACCAGTGGAACGAGGGCGACGTCTCCTGCTCGGTGGTGCGCCGGGTCGCGCTGCCGGACGCCTTCTTCGCCTTCGACGGCCTGCTGGAGACCTTCCTGACCGTCCTCGACGAGTTCGGCGCCTTCCCCGCCGTGGTCGAGGCCGAGCTGGACCGCTACCTGCCGTTCCTCGCCACCACCAAGGTGCTGATGGGCGCGGTGCGCGCGGGCGTCGGCCGGGAGACCGGGCACGAGGTCATCAAGGAGCACGCCGTCGCCTCCGCGCTGGCGATGCGCGCGGGCGCCCGGGAGAACGAGCTGCTCGACCGCCTGGCCGCCGACGAGCGGATCCCGCTGGACCGGGCCGCGCTGGACGCGCTGCTGGCCGACAAGCTCTCCTTCACCGGTGCGGCCGGTGCCCAGGTCGCCGAGGTGGTCCGTCAGGTGGAGGCCGTCGCGGCCGCCTACCCGGAGGCCGCCAAGTACGTGCCCGCCGACATCCTCTGACCACTCGTCAGCTGTCGGGCGAGGGCCCCGCCACCGGACCGGTGACGGGGCCCTCGTGCGTGTGGACGTGGCCCGGGTCGAGCGGCGGGGTGGTGCCGCAGGTCCACGCGCAGTCCGGCTCGGCCACCAGGTGGTCCTCGGGGGCGAGGACGTTGCCCCGGACGGTGGCGAAGGCGATCAGCCCGCCGCCGGCCAGCAGACCCGCGCAGATCAGCATCGCGGTGTGGAAGGCGGAGTCGACCGCGGACGGCACCCGGTAGGCGTCGCCGCTCAGTCCGGCCAGGGCCGGGAGGGCGGCCACCGCGAGCAGGCCGGCCGCGCGGGCGGCGGCGTTGTTCACCCCGCTCGCGATGCCCGCGTGCCGGACCTCGACGGCCGCCAGCACGGTGGCCGTCAGCGGCGCGACCAGCAGCGTCATGCCGCAGCCCATCACCGTGACGGCGGGCAGCACGTCCGCCCAGTAGGAGGAGCCCGGGCCGATGCGCAGCATCAGCAGCACCCCGGCGGCGCACAGCAGCGGGCCGACGGTGAGCGGGATCCGCGGGCCGATCCGCTTGCCGAGGCGCCCGGCGCGCGCCGACAGCCCCAGCATCAGCACCGTGATCGGCACCAGCGCGAAGCCCGAGACCAGCGGCGAGAACCCGGCGACGATCTGCAGCTGCACCACCAGCAGGAAGAAGACGCCGCTGAACGCCGCGTACACGCAGAGGGTGACCAGGTTCACGGCGGTGAACAGCCGGGAGGAGAACAGGCCGAGCGGCAGCATCGGATCGGGCGCGCGGCGCTCGACGGCCACGAAGGCGACGCCGAGCACCACACCGATCAACCCGCTGACCCAGACCACGGCGGACACGCCCTCCCCGGCGGCGGTCAGCGCGTAGGTGATCGCGCCGAGGGCGAACGCGGCGAGCACCGCGCCGAGCACGTCGAAGCGGCCGGTGGCGCTCTCGTCCCGGCTCTCCGGCACGTACCGCGTGGTGACCGTGATCACGGCGGCCGCGAGCGGCAGGTTCAGCAGGAAGATCCAGCGCCAGCCCGGGCCGTCCACCAGCCAGCCGCCGAGGAAGGGGCCGACCGCGGCCGACACGCCGCCGAGGCCCGACCACAGCCCGACCGCGGCCGAGCGGTCGTCAGGGTCGAAGACGGCTTGGAGCATGGCGAGCGAGCCGGGGGTGAGCAGCGCCCCGCCGATGCCCTGGACGGCGCGGGCGGCGATCAGCACCTGGATGTTCGGCGCGGCGGCGCAGGCCGCGGAGGCGGCGGCGAACCAGACCACGCCGATGAGGAAGACCCGGCGCCTTCCGTACCGGTCGCCGAGCGCGCCGCCGAGCAGGATCAGGCCCGCCAGGGTGAGCAGATAGCCGTTCAGCGTCCACTGAAGGGACGCCAGGGAGGCGCCGAGGTCGGCGCCGATGCGGGGCAGGGCGACGTTCACCACGGTGCCGTCCAGCATCGCCATGCTGGAGCCGAGCACCGTCGCCAGTAGTACCCAGCGACCCTGCGCGGTGCCCAGGCGCAGGGTGCCGGCCTCGGAAGTGGCCACGGCCCGATCCTGCTCCCCGTGAGGCCCGCGTGACAAGGGTCACCGGCGGGTGTGTCGGTGGTGTGCGGTGCGTGAGCGGACGACCGCGCAGTGCCGTCGATGTCGGCGCACGGTCGTGGATCAGTGGCGCGGGGTGAATGGATCGCGTACGCACCGTGCAGCGGATCATCCGGAGAGTCACCGCACCCCGGGGGATGGTTGCCGATTCAAGAGATCGACATTGCTTCACCCGAACGGATGGGTTTTAGTTCAGCGACCGCCCGGCCAGTCCGGACGGATCCACCGGGTGGAACGCCGAGTCCTGCCGCTTCCCGGTGGTTCGAACTGAACTCTGTACGGCAGGAGCGGGGGACCCACAGGTAAGTCGCCGGACCGGAAGTTCGTGCCTCAGGGCGCGGCGTCCAGGGCCGGCTTGGGGTGAAGCCGCGCATGCGGCCGGGCAACTCCAGCCCGAACCCGACAGCTCACCTCGCAGGCGTCGGAGAGGAAACTTCCATGCCTGCTCAGGCTCGTCGTATCGCCCTGCCCCGCGCCGCCCGCATCGGCATCGCCACCGCCGTCACCGGTGTCTCCTTCGCCCTCCCGCTCGTCACCGCGATGAGCGCCCAGGCCCACACCGCCCCGGTCGCCCCGGCCCCGCAGGCCGCCGCCTCCACCACCGCCGTCGACGCCGCGCCGGCTCAGGCCGCGCCGGCCCAGGCCGCTCCGGCCGCCGCGCACGAGAGCTACCGCGTCGTCAGCGGCGACACCCTGTCCAAGATCGCCGACGCCAAGCACGTCGAGGGCGGCTGGCACGCGCTGTACGAGCAGAACCGCTCGGTCGTCGGCGCCAACCCGAACCTGATCTTCCCGGGCCAGCAGTTCGCGATCGCCGGCCACGCTGCCGCGCCGTCCGCGGACGTCGCCCCGGCCAAGCCCGCCAAGCCGGCCGCTCCGGTCACCCAGGCCGCTTCGGCCGCCAAGCCGCAGGCCCAGGTCCAGGTCAAGACCGAGGCCGCCAAGCCGGCCGCCCAGGTGCAGACCCAGGTTCAGACCGCCGCTCCGGCCCAGGCCGTGACCGCCGCTCCGGTCGCCGCCGCCTCCGGCTTCGTCGCGCCGCTGGCCCACCCGGTGCTCGGCGAGGCCTACGGCGTGGCCGGCTCGATGTGGGCCTCCGGCCACCACACCGGCCAGGACTTCGTGGCCTCCACCGGCACCCCGCTGCGCGCCGTCGCCAACGGTGTCGTGGTCAAGGCCGGCAACGGCGGCGCCTACGGCAACGAGGTCGAGATCAAGCTCGCCGACGGCCACTACGCCGAGTACGCGCACCTCTCCGTGATCGGTGTGAAGATCGGTCAGACCGTCACCGTCGGCCAGCAGCTCGGCCTCTCCGGCGCCACCGGCAACGTGACCGGCCCGCACCTGCACTTCGAGATCCGCACCGGCCCGGAGTACGGCTCGGACATCGACCCGGTCGCCTACCTGCGCGCGCACGGCGTCGCGCTCTGACCCTGTCGGGGTTTCAGGAACCACCGCTGCTGCGGAGCGAATCGATCCTCCGGGATGGTCATGTCGGGTGACCGCTCGACCGGGTGATCGCCGTGCAGTGGACATGGGCGCGGGACACGCCCAGGCCGGCCCGGCTCGCGGGATTCACTTCCTCGCGAGCCGGGCCGGCCGCTGCCGTTTTCGGGGTCGGCGGTTCGTTTTCGGGGCGGGGTCGGGGCGGGGTCGGGGTGGCGTTCGCGGTGCGCCGGTGGTGGTCCGGGCGGTACGTGAGGAGGACGCGGCCGGGCGGTGAGCCGGCGACTCAGCTGCGGTGGGCCGGCTGACCGTACCGGGCGGCGGCCAGCAGGTCGTGCATCCGGTGGCCCAAGTCCTCGGTGTCGCGGGCCGGTTCGGGGAAGACCAGGCGGACGTCGCGGTGGCCGTCGGGGTGGTCCAGGCGCAGCACCAGGCCGTGGCGGTCCAGGGCGAGCGGGCGGACGTCCGGGTTCCGGGCGAGCAGCACCGGGTCGAGCAGGCGGGAAAGGACCTCGAGTGCGTCGGCGTGGTCGTCGGCGAAGTGGGTGAGCATCGCCGCCTCGTGGCGGGCCATCGGGTCGGGGGCGGCGAGGGCGAGGTCGGCGGCGGTGACCGCGCCGGTGCCGTACGGGGTGGCGAGGACGGCGTGGGCGACGTCCACCCGCAGGTGGACGCTGAGGCCGTCGTCGGCGAGGTGGGCCAGGTGCAGCCGGCCGGCCAGGGTGAGGCGGGCGCGGACGCGGTCGCGGACGGCGACGGGGGCGACGTCGGTGACATCGAGGATGACGGCGAGGCCCTCGGCGGCGTGGGCCGCGGCCACGGTGAGCGGGGTGTCCAGCGGGGCGCGCAGCCGCAGGCGGGAGCCGTGGGCGGAGACCGGGCCGTCCAGGTCGTGCTGCTCGCCCAGGGCGCGGACGGCGAGCGAGGAGGTCGTGCTGAGCAGGCTGTGGATCCGTTCGGCGGTGGTGGGCTCGGGCACCTCGGTGTCGCCGGTTGGCAGGCTCATGGACGGACCTCCAGATAGTTAGGTGAGCCTAACCTAATGTTGCTGGCGAAGTGTGGCAAGCAGGCCTCGGGGAACGCCGAGGGCCCGGACGTGCCGTCCGGGCCCTCGGGTCGGCCGGATCGTCAGGCGACGACGGCCTGGGCGTCGATCTCGACCAGCATCGGCTCCTGCGGCAGCTCGACGAAGGCGGTGGTGCGGCAGGGCTTCACGCCGCCGGGCTTGACGTTCTCCTCGATGAACTCGGCGTAGACCTCGTTCATCAACGGGAAGTCCGCGCGCTTGGTGAGGTAGACGCGGAACATCACCACGTCCTCGATGGTGGCGCCACCGGCCTCGACGATGGCCTTGACGTTCTCCAGGGTGCGCCGCGTCTGTGCCTTCACGTCGCCGCGGTGGAGGTACTCGCCGGTCGCGGGATCCTGCGGGCCCTGGCCGGAGACCTGCAGGATCGGGCCCTTGCGGACGCCCTGGGAGAACATCCAGGCGGGGGCGGGGGCCCCGTCGGTGCGGATCTCGATCTTGTCGGAGGACATGGGGGTTCTTTGCTCCTTGGAGTTCTCGGCGGCTGCTTCGGACTGTCTTGATGATCCGTCAACTGTGGTCGAGGAGGCCGCAGTCGGCCGACACCGCGCGGGCGGTGGCGACCAGCTGCGGGAGGAGGTCCAGCACCTGCTCGTACGGGAGGACGACGTCCGGGACGGAGATGGAGGCGGCGGCGACGACCCGCCCGCTGGCGTCCCGGACGGGTGCGGCCACGCAGTTGATGAAGGCCTCGTGCTCGGCGTGGTCCTGCGCCCAGCCCTGGGCGGCGACCTTCTCCAGCTCGGCGAGCAGCGCCCCGGGCGTGGTGAGGGTGCGTTCGGTGTGCGGGGCGAAGTCGATCCCGGCCACCACCCGGCGCCGCTCGGGCAGCGGCAGGTCGGCCAGCAGCACCTTGGAGACGGCGGCGCTGTGCAGGGCGGCGCGCAGACCGATCCGGGAGTACATCCGCACTGGATGGCGGGAGTCGAACTTGTCGATGTAGACCACCTCGCCGCCCTCGTACGCGGCCAGGTGCACGGTCTGGCCGGTGGCGGCGTTCAGCTCGGCCAGGTGCGGGGCGGCGATCCGGCGAATGCCGCGCTGCTCAAGAGCCAGGCCGGACAGGGCGAAGAGGCCGGCGCCCAGGTGGTAGCGGTAGGCCGCGTCGCGGTAGACGAATCGTTCCTCTTCGAGGCTCTGGAGCAGCCGGAGCACGGTCGTCTTGTGGACGCCGAGCACCTCGGCGAGCTGGTCGAGGGAGCGTTCGCCCTCGCCGAGCTGGGCGAGGATGCGCAGGGCGCGGGTGACGGTCTGGCTCATCGTGCTCCGCTTCGAGGGCTGGGGTGGCTGCTCATCGGGCCCGGGCCCGGCCGGCGGGCGGCGTTCGGTCGGTCGGCGGTGCTCCGTCGGTGGGCGGTGCTCCGTTTGTGGGGTGCGGGCGGTCGGTGGGGTGCGGGCGGTCGGCCTTGTGGGCGCCGTCGGTGGGCAGGGTCGGGCCGGTGATGCCGGCCGCGGTGACCCGGGTGGCGGCCCAGTCGGCGGCGGAGGCGTCGAGCAGTGCCGTCACGACGGCGGCGGGCGGCAGCTCGGCCTGGTCGCCGTGGGCGGTCAGCGCGCAGGCGGCGCTCAGGTGGCCGAGCCGCAGTCGGCGGCGCTGGTCCAGGCCCCGGACGGTGCCGGCCAGGTAACCGGCCGCGAAGGCGTCGCCCGCGCCGGTGGCCTCGACCACCTCGACGGCGAGGGCCGGCTCGGTGACCGCCGTGCCGTCCCGCTCCAGGGCGGTGACGTGCCGGTCGGCGTCCTTGACCACGAGGGTGGCGGGGGAGGGGAAGCGGCGGCGCAGGGCGGTGGGGTCGCCGGTGCCGAAGGCGGCCTGCGCCTCGTCGGCGCCGAGCAGCAGCAGGTCGGCGGCGTCCAGCAGCGGCGGCAGTACGGCCGGGTCCCGGTCGTGCCAGAGTGAGGGGCGCCAGTTGAGGTCGAAGCTGACCAGCCGGTCCGGGCGGCGGTCGGCGAACAGGGCGCGCAGCAGGGCGAGGCAGTCGTCGGAGAGCGCGGCGGTGATGCCGGACAGGTGCAGTAGACGGGCGCCGGCCAGCAGTGCGGCGGCGGCCGGGTCGGCGAGCAGTGCGGGGGAGAGCGCGGCGGCCGCGGAACCGCGCCGGTGGTAGTGCAGTCGGCTGCGGCCGGGGCCGAGGTCGTGATCGTGGCCGGTGGTGCCGCCGACCTCCTTGAGGTAGACGCCGGTCGGGCGGTGTGGGTCGACCGCGACCGCCG
Organism: Kitasatospora sp. NPDC034035; assembly: GCF_055575755.1. Classification (NCBI taxonomy): domain Bacteria; kingdom Bacillati; phylum Actinomycetota; class Actinomycetes; order Kitasatosporales; family Streptomycetaceae; genus Kitasatospora; species Kitasatospora sp. NPDC034035. The sequence goes on from NZ_JBVISA010000026.1 coordinate 42,263, forward strand.
AGACGTCCACGCCGCGGGCGGCGACCTCGGCGACGAGCCGCCGACCGAAGCCGTCGTCGCCGACCCGGCTGACCCAGGCGGTCGGCACGCCGAGCGCGGCCAGTGCGCCGGCCACGTTGGACTCGGCGCCGCCGACGGCGAGCCGGAAGTTCTCCACCGACTCCAGTGGGCCCGGGCGGTCCGGGAGCAGGACCGCCATCGACTCGCCCACGCACACGGCCGTCGGGGGAGGACCCGGGCGGGTCGGGCCCGGGGTGTCCTGTCGCGGCATGTGCTGGGCTCCTCGTCTGCGGCCGTTCCGTCGGGTGCGGGCCGGGACTCCTGAACGTGGGTCGGGTTCGTTGAGCGTGGGTCAGTTCCGTTCGGCGTGGGTCTGTGTGGGTCGGTCCCGGTCGGCCTGGGACGGTTCCGTTGACCGTGATCCGGCGCCGATGCTAGAACCGTGCTGCCAGCATGTGCAACCCTCGTTGCGCATGTTGCAACATGGCAAATGGAGGAAGACCGTGGAGCAGACCTTCGCAAGCAGCGGCACCGGGCCGGGCATCGCCGGCGGCGCGGTGGCGGCCCTGGCCGACGAGCAGCTGGACTGGCGGTTCAAGGCCGCCCCGCCGGAGTCGTGGGGCCACACCGTGCGGGAGTGGCTGGCCACCGGCCCGACCCTCTCCTCGCTCGGCACCCCGCTGCTCACCCTCGACGCTGCCGCGCTCGAGCACAACGTCCGCACCATGGCCGACTGGTGCGCCAAGGCGGGCGTCGCGCTCGCCCCGCACGGCAAGACCACCATGGCACCCGCCCTCTGGGAGGCGCAGCTCGCCGCCGGAGCCCACGGCATCACCCTCGCCAACCTGCCCCAGGTGCGAGTCGCCAGGGCCTTCGGGGTGCAGCGGATCCTGCTCGCCAACACCCTGCTCGACCCGGCCGGACTGGCCTGGCTCGCCGACGAACTGGCCTCCGACCCGGGCTTCGCCTTCCTCTCCTGGGTCGACTCCACCGAGAGCGTGCGGCTGATGGACGAGGCACTGCGCGCCGCCGGGGCCGAACGGCCGGTCGAGGTACTGATCGAACTCGGCGGCCCCCACGGGCGGACCGGCGCCCGCGGCGTGGACGCCGCCGTCGAGGTCGCCGCCGCCGTGCTGCGCGCCCCCACCCTGCGCCTCGCGGGCGTCGGCGGGTACGAGGGCGCGCTCGCGCACGACGCCACGACCGACGGGCTGGCCACCGTCCGCGGCTACCTCCGGGCACTGGCCCAGCTCCACGGCCGGCTCGCCGGCGCCTACCCCGACGACGCGCCGCCGGTGGTCACGGCCGGGGGCAGCGCCTACTTCGACCTGGTGGTCGAGGAGTTGGCCGACCTGCCGGACGCCCTGGTGGTGCTGCGCTCTGGTGCGTACATCGCCCACGACGACGGCTTCTACCGGGGCATCTCGCCGCTCGCCCGGCACGGCGGTGAGGCACCCTTCCGCGGTGCGCTGCACGGCTGGGCCCGGGTGATCTCCCGCCCCGAGCCGCAACTCGCCCTGCTGGACGCGGGAAAGCGCGACCTGCCCTTCGACGACGGCCTGCCCGAGCCGCAACGGGTCCGCGGCGGAGCCGAGTTGACCGGGACGGCGGCCCGGATCACCGCGCTCAACGACCAGCACGCCTTCCTGCGTGACGCGGGCGACCTCGCGCCGATCGGCGCGGTGCTGCGCCTGGGCGTGTCGCACCCGTGCACCGCCTTCGACAAGTGGACGGCGATCCCGGTGCTGGACTCCGCGGACGCGGCCGAGCCGAAGGTCACCGGATTGGTCAGGACCTTCTTCTGATGGCCGGGGCGACACCGGACGGGGTGCCGGCGGGCAGGGCGAAATCGGACGGGGTGCCGGAGGTTGGGTCGAGTGCGGCCGAGGCGAGGGCGGGCGGGACGGGAGCAGGCCGATCCGGGGCACGGGCAGGCCGATCCGGGCCGGGTGCGACGGTCTTCCGGGGCGCCACCATCGTGGACGGCACCGGCGCGGACCGCTACCGGGCGGACGTACGGATCGCCGACGGCCTGATCACCGAGATCGGCGACCGCCTCGACGCGCCCGAGGTAGTGGACGCCGACGGCCTGGTCCTGGCCCCCGGCTTCATCGACATGCACGCCCACTCCGACCTCGCCCTGCTGCTCGAACCCGAGCACCCGGCCAAGGTCACCCAGGGCGTCACCTGCGAGGTCCTCGGCCAGGACGGCCTGTCCTACGCCCCGGTGGACGACACCACGCTGCCCGCGCTGCGCCGCCAACTCGCGGGCTGGAACGGCGATCCGGCCGAGCTCGACTGGGACTGGCGCGACGTCGCCGGCTACCTGGACCGGATCGACCGCACCGGCGTCGCCGTCAACGCCTGCTACCTCGTCCCGCACGGCACGCTGCGCACCCTCGTCATGGGCTGGGCCGACCGCCCGCCCACCCCGGCCGAACTCGACCGGATGCGGCAGGTGTTGGCGAGGAGCCTGCTGGACGGCGCGGTCGGCATGTCCAGCGGCCTCAGCTACACCCCCGGGATGTACGCGGACACCGCCGAACTGGTCGAGCTGTGCACCATCGTCGCGGCCTACGGCGGATTCCACGCTCCGCACCAACGCTCGTACGGTGAGGGGGCATTGGAGGGCTACGCGGAGATGGTGGAGATCTCCCGGCGGAGCGGCTGCGGGCTGCACCTGACCCACGCCACGATGAACTTCGGCGTCAACCGGGGCCGGGCCGGCGAGCTGCTGGAGCTGGTCGACGAGGCGCTCGCCGACGGCGTCGACCTCACCCTGGACAGCTACCCCTACCTGCCGGGCTCCACCACCCTGGCCGCCCTGCTGCCGAGTTGGGCCACCGAGGGCGGACCGGCGCCGACGCTGGCCAGGCTCACCGACCCGGCGCAGTGCGCCCGGATCCGGTACGAGATGGAGGAGAAGGGCAGCGACGGCTGCCACGGCGTGGTCGCCGACTGGGCGACGGTCCAGATCTCCGGCGTTCGGTCGGCGGAGCTGGCACCGGCCGTCGGCAGGACCGTCGCCGAACTCGCCGACGGGGAGCGGCGGACCGGCACGGAGGTCTTCCTCGACCTGCTGCGCCGGGACGAACTGGCCACCACGATCCTCCAGCACGTCGGGCACGAGGAGAACGTCCGGGCGATCATGCGCCACCGCGCGCACACCGCCGGCAGCGACGGACTGCTGGTCGGCGCCCGGCCGCACCCGCGGGCCTGGGGCACCTTCCCGCGTTATCTCGGCCACTACAGCCGGGAGTTGGGCCTGCTGACACTGGAGGAGACGGTCGCCCGGATGACCGGCCGGCCCGCCGCCCGGCTGGGCCTGCACCGGCGCGGCCGGATCGCCCCCGGCCACCACGCCGACCTGGTACTCCTCGACCCCGAACGGGTCCGGGACGCCGCCACCTTCGAGCACCCCCGGCGGCCCGCCGAGGGCATCGAGTGCGTGTACGTCAACGGCACCGCCGTCGTCCGGCAGGGTCGCACCACCGGCGCCCGGCCCGGGCGCGCCCTGCGCCGCACCGACCGAGGAACCCGAGCCGCATGAACTCTCTCTCAGCCCTGCGGGACGACCGGGTGATCGCGGTGGTCCGCGCGCCGCGCATCCCGGACGCCTCCGCGCTGTGCGACGCGCTCGCCGCCGGCGGCATCGAGTGGACCGAATTCACGTACACCACACCGGATGTGACGAAGCATCTGCGCCGCGCTGCACAGGCCGGCCACCGGGTCGGTGTCGGCACCGTGCTGACCGCGGAGCAGGCCGAGCGCGGGGTCGCGGTCGGGGCGTCCTTCCTGGTCACGCCCGGCTGCCGGCCCGAGGTCGCGGAGGCGGCGAAGGCCGCCGGGGTGCCGGTGGTGCTCGGGGCGCTCACTCCGACCGAGGTGGCCCGGGCGGTGGACCTGGGGGCGGCCGCCGTCAAGATCTTCCCGGCCAGGGCGTTCGGTCCCGGCTACTTCAAGGACCTGCGCGGCCCGTACCCGGACGTCCCGCTGGTGGCCTCCGGCGGGGTGAACGCGGGCAACGCCGCCGAGTTCCTGGGGCAGGGCGCGCTCGCGGTCTGCGCGGGGACGGACGTGGTGCCGCCGGAGGCGGTCGTGGCGGGGGACTGGGCGGAGATCACCCGGCGGGCCCGGGCGTTCACGCAGGCGTGCGGGGCGCCGTAGGAGCGGGGGAGGCGGCGGGGCGAGGCGGGCTGTCGGGACGCCGTAGGAGCGGGGGGAGGCGCCGGCGGGGCGAGGCGGGCTGTCGGGACGGCCGCAATTGGACGAGAATCGGGGGCACCCGGTTCGGCCCCGGCCGAGTCCGGCCCGGCTCAGCCCCGCCCGGTGCACCCCGGGCCCCGGACCCGGTAGGAGGACCTCCGCCCATGACCTCGACCCGCCCCGGCCCCGACTGGCTCGCCGACGCCGTCCTCTACCAGATCTACCCGCAGACCTTCGCCGACTCCGACGGCGACGGCATCGGCGACTTCGCCGGCATTGCGGCGCACCTCGACCACCTCGCCTGGCTCGGCGTCGACACCGTCTGGCTCAACCCCTGCTTCGCCTCGCCGTTCCGCGACGCCGGGTACGACATCACCGACTACCTCGCCCCCGCCCCGCGCTACGGCAGCACCGAGGACCTGGTCGCGCTGGTCGAGGCCGCCCGCGGCCGGGGCATCCGGGTCCTGCTGGACCTGGTCGCCGGGCACACCTCCGACCGCCACCCCTGGTTCCTGGCCGCCGCCGAGGACCCGTCCGACCAGCGGTACATCTGGTCCGACCGCCAGGTGGACGGCTTCGTCCCCTCACCCGGCAGCCGGCCGGGCTGGTACCGGCCGAACTTCTTCGACTGTCAGCCCGCCCTCAACTTCGGCTACGCGCGCAGCAGTTCGGACGAGCCCTGGCGCCAGCCGGTGGACGCCGAGGGCCCGCGCGCCAACCGGGCGGCGCTGCGCGACATCATGGCGCACTGGCTCGGCCTCGGCGTGGCCGGCTTCCGGGTCGACATGGCGTACTCGCTGGTCAAGGACGACCCGGGCAAGGCCGAGACCGCCAAGCTCTGGACCGAGCTGCGCGACTGGCTGGACCGCGCCCACCCCCAGGCCGCGCTGCTCGCCGAGTGGGGTGACCCCTCCGCCGCCGTCGCGGCCGGCTTCCACGCGGACTTCTTCCTGCACTTCGGCGGGGAGGACCACGGCCTCCCGCTGCGCTCCCTGTGGAACAACAACGGCGGGACGGTCGAGGAGTTCTGGCAACAGGAGGCCTGCTACTTCGAGGCCGAGGGCCGCGGCACCCCGCAGCCCTTCCTGGACGCCTGGCGCTCCGCCGCCGAACTCACCGAGGGCAGCGGGCACATCGTGCTGCCGACCGCCAACCACGACTTCTCCCGGTTGGCCGCCGGTCCGCGCACCGCCGAGCAGCTCGCGCCCGCCTTCGCCTTCCTGCTCACCTGGCCCACCCTCCCGGCCGTCTACTACGGCGACGAGATCGGCATGCGCTACCTCCCCGGCCTGCCCGACACCGAGGGCAGCGTGCTGGGGCCGCGCTTCAACCGGGCCGGCTCGCGCACCCCGATGCAGTGGACGCCCGGCCCGACGGCCGGGTTCTCCAGCGCTCCGCCCGAGCGGCTGTACCTGCCGGTGGACCCGGACCCGCACCGCCCTGACGTGCTCTCCCAGCGCGCCGATCCGACGTCGCTGCTGCACACCGTCCGGCGGCTGATCGCCCTGCGTCGGGCGCACCCGGGGCTGGGTTCCGCCGGCGTGGTGGAGGTCCGGCAGGCCGGGTACCCGCTGGTGTACACCAGGGGCGGGCGGTACCTGGTGGTGGTCAATCCGCGGCGGGAGCCGGGGGTGGTGCCGCTGTCGCACCTGTTGTCGGGGCCGGCTGAGGGTGTCCGGTCGTTGGAGGCGCAGGGCGTGCGGGTGGCGGACGGGGAGCTGCGGGCGGACGGGTTCTCGTACGGGGTTTTCGAGCTGGGCTGATCGCGGGCGAAGGGGGCCGGTTGTCGGGGCCGGCTTCCGCTCGATGTCGGATGGTTGTAAGCTACATCAATAGATGGTTGCATTTACCACCTGCATTGGTTGTATTTGCCACCCTCTCGACTGTGCGAGACGCCACCGGAGGACGGTACGAACACCATGAGCACACCCCAGAACCCCGCCGCGGCGCCCACCCTGGGGCACTCGCTCAAGCACCTCGCCGTCCACCTGATCACCCCGCTGCTGATGTGCCTCGGCATGGCGCTCGCCTACCAGGGCGCCTTCCACCAGCCCGAGCCGCACCACCTCAAGGTCGCCGTCGTCGGCACCACGCCGCAGGCGCACGGCCTGGCACAGACGATCCGCGAGAAGGCCGGTGACGCGCTCGACGTCCGTGCCGTCGGCGACCGGTCCGCCGCCGAGCGGCAACTGCGCGACCGCGACCTGGTCGGCGCCTTCGTCCCGGACGCCAGGAGCCCCGAGCTGATCGTGGCCAAGGGCAACTCGGACACCTCGGTGGTGGCCGCCACGGCGGTCTTCACCAACGTCACCGACCAGCAGGGCGTCCCCCTGCACGTCACCGACCTGACCGCCCCCGCCAAGGGCGACCCGACCGGCCAGGGCCTGTTCTTCCTGCTGGTCGCCCTGAGCATCGGCTCGTACGCGAGCGTGGCGGCGATCGGCGCCGCCGGCGCCGCGCTGAGCGTGAAGGTCCGGGCGCTGGTCGGCGTGGCGGTCTCGCTGGTGGTCAGCGTGATCGGGATCGTCACCGCCGGGCCGCTGTTCCACGTCGTCGACCACGACCACGCCGCGATCTGGGCGCTGGGCTGGCTCTACTCGGCGGGCATCGTGCTGATCGGCATCGGCCTGCACAGCTTCCTGAAGAAGTGGACCACGCTGACGATGATGGTCCTGTTCGTGATGCTCAACTTCACCTCCTCGGGCGGTATCTACCGGCCCGAGCTGCAGAACGGCTTCTTCGGCGCCCTGCACGGCTTCTGGACCGGCGCCGGCTTCCTCGAGGGCGCGCGCAGCATCATGTACTTCGACGGCGGCGCGGGCCTCGGCGGGCACGTCGTGACCCTGCTGGTCTGGCTGCTGCTGGGCGGGGCGGCCCTGGTGGCCGCGGCGCTGTACGAGAGCCGTGGGCGCCGTCCGGTGGAGACGCCGGCGGAGGCCGAGGAGGAGACGGAGGAAGCGGTCGCGGTCTGACCGCACCCCTCGGAAAGACTTCACCCGGCGCCAGGGCATCGGCACCGGGTGAGGATTCGCGGCCCGCGCCCGGCCCTGGACAAGCCGGACGCGGGCCGCTTCACGATGCGGCCTGGTCGTGGCTCATGCGTGGTCCGTGCCGTGCGGGTCATCTGTGCCGTGCGCGTTGTCCGTGCCGTGCGCGCCGCGCGTGCCGTCGGGCGTGGCGGACCGGGTGGTGGTGCGGGTGTGACGGCTCCCGTGGGGCGGTAGCGATGCGGCGGTGACGATGACCTTCACTGGTGCAGGTCTCGGTCGCTCCGCTCCCTCCGCGTGGGCGGCTCGGTGAAGCAACAGTCCCCGCAGAGTCCGGCGTTCGGCCCGACCCGGTAGTAGAGGCAGCAGCTGTTCCGCCGGAACGCGGTGCCACGCGGCCCGGCGAGTAGCGGGCTGGTGACCAGTGTGCCGGACCCGGCCAGCGGCGGGCGGTCCAGCAGCTCCGCGACCAACGCCCGTGCCACGCCCGGCGCGTGGGCGTCCAGGACCCGCAGCGTGCCGGCCAGTGCGGAGGCGACGTTGCCGAGCAGCAGGCGCGCCGAGAGCGGGGCGGCGGCCCGGACGGCTGTCGCCAGGGGCGCCAACTGGCCTACCAGGACGGCGGAGTGGAGCTGGTCGGTGAGCGGTCCCGCGTCCGGCCGGACGGGCTCCGGCGGCGTCCAGAGATCGAGCGGGCCCTGGTCCGGGATCCGTACCCAGGCGCGCTCCAGTGTCGGGACCGTCCCCAGCAGGACGGCCGAGCCGAGGCCCACCGACCAGAAGCGGGCGGCCAGTCCCAGGTGCAGGATCGAGGCGGCGACCCGGGGTTCAGCCGTGCCGAGCCGCTGCGCCACCACCCGGAGGCGCGCGGCCAGCGGCGCGTCCGGCCCGGTGCCGTAGAGCTCGGGCAGCGGGCGGAAGCCCTCGGGCGGAGCGCCGGCGGGGGAGGTGTCCAGCGCGAAGTACGGCCCGACGGCGGCGAGTCGGTGGTACTCGGGCAACGGCGACTCGGGCGCGGGGTTCTCGGGCGTGGGGTCCTCGGGTGCGGGGTTTGACGGGTCGGGCGCGGGGTTCAACGGCCGTCCCCTGTGCGGTCGTTGGACCCCGCGCCGGCTTCGGATGGCCCGGGTGCGGTCGGGCGGTCGGGCGAAAGCGGTGGCATCGGTGGCCTCCAGGGGTCCGGGTGCTCGGGGCGCAGCAGCCGAGCGGCAGCGGCCGGGCGGCGGCGCACCGCCCCGTGCGGACCCCGGAGGACCGGGAACGCCCTGGTCGGGCGGGTGTCAGCCGCGCACGGTGAAGTCGCCACCGGTCGTGCGGATGAACGGTACCGTGCCCTGGCAGTCCGCCACCGGCAGGCCCAGCGCGCCCCAGACCCAGCCGAGCCGGTCACCGTGCCGGCCGTTGTCCTCCACCGACAGCGAGACCTTCTGGCCGACCACCTCCAGGCCCGGGAACCACGGTGCCTCGCCCTTGGTGATCACACCGGTGGCGATCGCCTCCCGGCCACCGACGCCCAGGCAGGTGATGTCGCCCTCGAAGTCGGCGACCAGCCGGCCGTCGTTGTGCACGTGGCGGACGTGGAAGTGGCCGCTGGTGCCGCCCGGGTCGGTGCTGGTGGCGGCGCGGGCGTCGACCGAGATCCGGACCGGGTCGCCGGCGAAGCCACCGAACGCGGAGGTGAGGACGGTGTCACCGGTCCCGCGCACGCTCACCGCCCCGGGGCCGCCCGCGGCTGCGGCCGGATGCGCGTCGGCGGTCGACACTGCGGAGACCGATGCTTCGGAGACCGATGCTTCGGAGCCCGGTACTGCGGAGATCGGCACCGCGGAGGCCGGTACGGCGGCGACGACCGTCGCGGCCAGCAGGAGGAGCGAGGCTGCGGCGGTGGCGAGACGACGGTTCATGACGGTTCGTCCTTCTTCGGGGTGGTTGCTTCGACGACAACGAGTCTGCCGCCGCCGGGTCGGGCAAACCTCCCGCTGCGGAGGGGAGTCGGCGGCCACCGGCTCCCTCCCGGGGAGGAGCCCCGCCTCCCCCGGGAGAGCTGCCCGTAGGCTCGGCCGGGTGCGCACCGAATCCCCGACCCGCCCCGCCCGGCCGCGTTCCGTCCGGGTCCGGCGGCCGCTCGCCGTCCTCGCCGCGCTGGTCCTGTCGGCGCCCGTCGCGCTCGCCCACCCGGGCGACCACGGCGCGGCCCTGCTGCTCGCCCTGACGGCCGCGCTCGCGGCGGTGGTGGCGCTCCTGCCGTGGCCTGCCGGACGGATCACGCTCGGCGCGGCCGCCGGGGCGGTGGCCGGCGCCTCGCTGCTGCTCGACGTGCTCTACCCGGGGCCGTACCGGCTGCCCGCGTTCTGGCTGCCCTTCGAGTGGCTCGCCCTGCTCGGGGTGCTGTTCCGGACCGTGCGTCGGCTGCCCGACCGGTGGGCCGGGCCGGTCGGCGGGCTGGTCGGGTCGGCGGCCGTCCTGCTGCCGTTGCGGTTCGCCCTCCGCACGCCCCAGGGCGGCGCGGCCGGCCCGGTGATCAGCGTGCTGCTCTCCCTGCTGCCGGTGCTCGGCGTCGCGGGGGTGGCCCTCTACCTGCGTGTCCTGGACGCCCGCCGGGAGCGGGCCGTCGTGTGGGCCCGGCGCGAGCAGCGGCTCGAAGTGGCCCGGGGGCTGCACGACTTCGTCGCCCACGAGATCACCGGCATTGTGCTGGAAGCCCAGGCCGGTCAACTCCCGGGCCAGGACGCGGAGGAGACCGCCGTGCTGCTGCGCCGCCTGGAGGAGGCCGGGCTGCGGGCGCTGGATTCGATGGACGAGATGGTCGGGGCCCTGCGCGATGGCCCGGACGGGCAGGGCGAGCGGTCCGCCGGGGCGGCCGCGACGACGCGCCGCCTGGGCCTGGCCGATCTCCCCGAGCTGGTCGCCCGCTTCGGTACGACGGGCGGGCCGGGGGCCACCGTCGACGTGGCCCCCGACGCCGTCGACGTGCTCCCCGCCGAGACCCAGGCGACCGCCTACGCCGTCGTGCTGGAGGCCCTCACCAACATCCGCCGCCACGCCCCGCAGGCCACCGAGGTCGCCGTACGGGTGGCCCCCGGTCGGGACGGCGCCGTCGAGGTGACGGTCACCGACAACGCGGGCCCCGCCCGCAAGCCGCTGCTGCGCCGCCGCCCTGGCTCCGGCGGCACCGGACTGGCCGGCCTCACCGCCCGCACCGCCGCCCACGGTGGCGCGTTGACCGCGGGCCCGGTCGAGCCCGCGGGTTGGCGGGTCAGCTGCACGCTGCCGGGGCGGTAGCGCGCGAGGCACGGCACCGGCCGAGGGGGCTCGGCCGGCGTTCGCCGCTTCCGTGCGTGCCGTGCGTGTGGCGCGTGCCGTGCGTGTGGCGCGTGTGGCGCGTGCCACGCGTGCGGAGCGGGTCGGGCATTCCGGGCGGGTCAGCGGCCCCGGCTGCCGCCGCGGGCGCCGCGCGGGCGGGTCAGGGTGAAGCGGTCGACGGGGACCAGGTCGCCGTACGGGCCGCTGACGGAGTAGTAGGTGACGTCGATGGTGGTCCGCCCACCGCGCTCACCCGGGTTGACGTCGAAGGACGCGAAGCCGTACGGGTTGTCGGCGTCGCGGAAGGCCGACCAGGGGGCGTCCTCGATCACGTACACCGGCGGGCGCTTGCCGGTGGCCGGGTCGGCGGCGCCGACGCCGGTGATGACGCGGGCCTTCGGGGGGTTGAAGAACAGCTGGTTGGACGGGGCCGAGGTGCCGCCTCCGCCGATCACCATGTGGACGGTGCCCTTGGTGGTGTCGATGGTCTGGGTGCCGGTGGCGACCGGGATCGGGGTGCGGGTGTCGGTCGGCTGCTGGCCGCGGATCGGGTGGGAGCGCTCGTAGTGGTGCTCGTGGCCGCAGACCACCAGGTCCACGCCGTACTTGTCGAACAGCGGCACCCAGGACTCGCGTACGCCGAGGTCGGCACCGTTGAACTTGTCGGCGGTGGAGATCACCACCTGGTGCATGCAGACCACGATCCAGTCGATCTCCGGGTCCGCGTTCGCCGCGGCCAACTCCCGCTCCAGCCAGCGCTGCTGGGCGCCGCCGGAGTAGCCGTGGACGTAGGAGTTGCCGCCGTCCTGCAGGGCCACGTCGTCGTTGTTGAGGCTGATGACGCGTACCGAGCCGGCGGTGAACGAGTACCAGAGGCCGTGCAGTTCGTCGTCCGAGCCGGAGTCCGGCAGGTCGAAGTAGGCCTGGTAGGCGCCGTAGCCGATCGGGCCGTTGCCCTTCTCGTTCTCGTGGTTGCCGGCCGCGGGCATCCAGGGGCGGTGGCGGGCGGAGCGGGTGTTGTTCTCGAACCAGTCGGACCAGGTGCGGACCCGGTCGGTGGAGATGTTCGCGTAGCAGAGGTCGCCGTTGAGCAGGTGGAACAGTGGGGCGATCCGCTCGACCCCGGCGGTGGTGTCGCCGGCGGCGGGGCTGCCGAGGTTGTCGTTGACGTAGCCGTTGGCGGTCTTCTTTCCGAGGGTGGGGGTGCCCTGGTCGCCGAAGCTGGTGAAGGTGAAGGCGGACCGGCCGCGCGGGGCGGTGCGGACGGTGCCGAGCTCGGGGGTGGTGCCGTCGTGGACGGCCGCGTAGACGTAGTCCGTGTCGGGGTGCAGGCCGGTCAGCCGGGCGTGGTGCACCTGGACCTCGGTGCCGGAGGCGGCGTCCCGGTAGGTGCGGGTCGCGGCCTGCGTGGTCCGGCCGAAGCCGCCGTTCGAAGTCCCGTACATCACCCGCGGGTTGGCGACGGACCTGGTGGTGTGCCACGACACCACCACCTCGCGCGAGGCGTCCGAGCCGAACTGGAGGTGCAGACCGGCCACCCGCGGGGCACCGGAGCGCCCGGGCCGCTGCCACAGCAGCGGCGAGGCCGCGGGGGCGGCGGGGGCAGCGGCGGCGGGAGTGGCCGCGAGGCCGGAGAGGGACACGGCGCCGCCGAGGCCGAGGCCGAGGCCGGAGGCGCCGGCCAGGAGGCCGCGCCGGCTGACGGGGAGACGTCCACTGGAAGCGTTCATGGCGGTCAGCTCACCGTACGGAGGTGAACCGCGCCGGGGTCGCCGCGTGAATTTTCCGGCGGGCCGTACAGGGGTTGCCGGGGGAGCTTCCCGGCGGGCTGCGTGTGACGGATCGCGTGGCAGACTGCTGGGCGTGACGAGCGCGAACGGCGAGTGCCCGCGGGTGATCCGCACCCTGATCGCGGACGACCAGGAGGCCGTGCGGCGCGGCGTGCGGCGGATCCTGGAGGCCCAGCCGGACATCGAGGTGGTGGGGGAGGCCGCGGACGGGCTGGCCGCGCTGCGGCTGGCGGCCGAACTGCGGCCGGACGTCGCACTGGTGGACATCCGGATGCCGCGGATGGACGGGCTGGAGCTGACCCGGCGGCTGGCCGGGCCGGGGGTGGCCGAGCCGGTGCGGGTGGTGGTGCTGACCACCTTCGACTTGGACGAGTACGTGTACCCGGCGCTGCAGTACGGGGCTTCGGGGTTCCTGCTGAAGCGTTCCGGCCCGGCGCTGTTGGCCGAGGCGGTGCGGGCGGCGGCGGACGGGGAGAGTCTGATCAGCCCGTCGGTCACGGTCCGGCTGCTGCGGCACGTGACGGCGCCGCGCCGGCCGGAGCGCCGGGGGCCCGCGGCCGCGGCGCCGTTGACCGAGCGGGAGGTGGAGATCGCCGGGCAGGTCGCGGCGGGCCGCACGAACGCGGACATCGCCGCGGAGCTGTTCATCTCGCCGGGCACGGTGAAGACCCACGTCGCCAGCATCCAGCGCAAGCTCGGGGTGGCGAACCGGGTCGGGATCGCCGTGCACGCCTGGGAGATGGGCTACGCCGTACCGAACTAGGCATACCGAACCGGCGGTACTGATCCAGCGGTACTGATTCAGCGGTGCCGAACGGACCGCGCCGAACGGGCCGTGCCGTACGGGCGGTACGAACGAGTGGCCCGGATGGACATGCTCGGCTGTGCACATGGACGGCGCGTCCACGGAGCCGAGGGGATGCTCCGTGGACGCGGGGAACCTACGAGGTGGGGGCGGCCTCCGGACTTGACGTCCTCCGGCCAGTAGTTCGATCGTCGACCGAGGTAGAAAACCAGCGGCAGACCCTGATCCGTCTCGATCTGTCGCCACTGCCTCCTGCGGTCGAACTTCCTTCAGCTACCTCGCAGGTCCATTTCCCATCATGCGCCTCGTACGCCGTGTGCACCAGGGGTGAACAGCATGAATTCGGGCAATTTTCGCAAATCGATCAATGCGGAGAATCGATCACCGGGGGGCGGTTCAGGACCGCGGCCACCCGTCCACGAAGCTCAGCGTCCGGTGGTACGGCCCCTCGGGCCCGGTACTGCGGTAGTCCTCCGTGCTGCTGCCGGTGCGGACGGTGCGGTCGCCGTCGTGGCGTTGGGCGGTCGGGCGCAGGGTGTGGTCGACGGTGGAGCGCTCGGTGACGTGGCCGCCGGTCGCCGTGCCGGCCTCGCGGTGGTAGCCGAGGTCCATGGCGGTGGTCTGGTCGGTGTTGCCGGCCGCGTCGTGGCTCACCTTGTAGGTGACGTCCAGCGGTTCGCCCTCGTGGACGGTGGTGGTGCGGTGCGGTCCGCCGCCCCAGGTCGAGGTGGTGCGGGTGAGGTCGGTGCCGTTGTGCAGCGTCACGTCGTTGCCGCTGTCGCGCAGTTGCTGGCCGGAGCGGAAGGAGAGGTCGTCGCGGACCTCGGTGGTGATCCGGCCGTGCGAGGTCTGCACCCAGCCCCGGGCGAGATCGTGCCGGGCGGCGGTGACGGTCCAGTCGCCGCTGCCGCCGCCCTGGTCGGCGAGCGCGGTGCTCACGGCGGCCTCGGGGGCGACCCGGTGGTCGGTGAGCTGCCCGGTGGTGCGGGCGGCGCCGTGGTCGACCTCGGCGAACAGGTTGACCTGGCCGGTCCAGGTGTCGTTGCTCTGCGCCTCGGACGCGTTGACCGTGACGCCGACGGTGTGCGGGCGGCCGTCGAGCAGCAGGCCGACGTACGGGGTGAGGTCGAGCCGGTAGGCGGGCAGGTCGAAGGCGAAGATACCGGGGACGGGCCGCCAGAGCAGCGGGTCCCAGCCGCCGGTGTAGATCACCGGGTACGGCCAGACCGCGCCGGCCACCCGGCCGTCCACGGTGAGGCGCAGCTCGCGGAACGGGCCCTTGCCGCAGAGGCCGAGGCCCGGGTTGGCGGTGACGAAGGCGTCCGGCGCGGAGGCGTACGCGAACTCCTCGCAGGCGCCGCCGCCCCGGGTGTAGACCTCGGCGGTGAGGCGTTCGAGGTTCTGCGGGAAGGTGAGTTCGCGCCCGGCGGCGGGGGCGGCCTGGGTGAGCGCGAACGGTCCGGTGGTGAGCAGCCGGTCGGCGCCGCGGGCGGCCGGCCAGCGATCGTTCGCGGTGTAGAAGGTCAGGGTCGCGCTGATCGTGAAGACGCCGGTGTAGGTGGCGTCGGTGACGTTGGCGAGGTCGAAGGAGAAGTCCTGCGGACCGGACGCGAACAGCGGGGCGTAGCGGGTGACGTCGTGCTCGACGTTCCACTCGATGCCGTCCTTGGACGGCTCCGGGGTGGAGGAGAGCAGCACCTGGACGCCGCCGACCCGGACGCTGAACATCCGGTCGAACTGCCGCCCGGCGACCTGCCCGTGGAGGTCCAGCACCACCGCCGACCACGGGCCCGCGCAGTCGGCGGGCGGGGTGAGGGTGGCGGTGTACGGGGTGTCGGGCGGGTTACCGTACCCGTTGCGGAACTCGCGCTGGTGCATCGCCTCGACGGTGCAGGAGCGGGTGTCGGGACGGGTGAGGGGCTTGGTGGCGGTGACCGGGTCGTGGTAGTCGGTGCCGAAGTCGGCGTGGGCGGGGCCGGCGGCGGTGAGGGTGCCGGCGAGGGTGAGCGCGGCGGCACCGAGTAAACCGGCGGCGCGGCGGAGCAGTGGGCGCAGGGTCAAGGCGGATCCCCGGGGTCGGGCGGCCCGTGGCGCTGCCGCGGGCCGGAGGGATGATCCGGCATCCTTCCGGCGGTGGCATGCCAGCGTCAAGGGTGGTGGTCGGGGGTGGTGGTCAGGGGTGCGTGGTGGGGGCCGTGGTCGGCGGTGCCGGGTCGGGGCGCGGCTACTGCTCCTCGAGCGCCGCCGCCTCCTGCCGGATGAGGTCCCGCAGGGTGGCCAGCCGGGGTCGCCGGTCGTCCAGCCGCCACTGCATCTCCAGCGGCAGGGTGGCCCGCCCCTCCAGCCGTACGGTGGCCACGTCCTCGGTGAGGTGGCCGGTCATCGAGCCGGGCACCAGCGAGAAGGCGCGGTTGCGGGCGAGCAGGTAGAGCCGGGACCCGACGATCCGGGGCGGGCTGACCAGCACCGGCGGGTCCACGCCGTGGTCCCCGCAGAGGCCGAGCACGTGGTCGTAGTAGCGGGGGTGCTGTTCGCGCGGCCACAACAGCAGGGGCAGGTCGCGCAGTTCGGCCAGGCCCAGGCCGGTCCGGCCGGCCAGCGGGTGGTCCCGGCCGAGCGCGACCAGCACCGGCTCGTCGGCGATCCGCTCCAGTCGGTAGCCGGCCACCTCGTCCAGGAAGCGGCCGAGCCCGATGTCGGCGAGTTCGGCGGCCAGGGTGGCGGAAACCTGGCCGGTGTCCACGGCGAGTTCGGCGGTGTCGAGCGCGGGCAGTTCCTGCTCGGCCCGGCTGACCACGGCGGGCAGCAGCCGGTTCACCACGCTCGGCGAGGCGACGATCCGGGCGGTGCCCACCCGGGACTCCTCGTGCAGCCGGACCCGGGTCAGCATCGCCTCGGCCTGGCCGAGCAGCCGCGCGCTCTCGGTGGCCATCACCGCGCCGGCCTCGGTGAGCGCGACGGAGCGGCGGCTGCGGTCGAACAGCTCGACGCCGACCGTCCGCTCCAGCCGGGCGACCTCCTGGCTGACCGTCGGCTGCGAGATGTGCAGCCGTTCGGCGGCCCTTCCGAAGTGCAGCGTCTCGGCGACGGTCAGGAAGACCTCCAGCTGACGCAAGGTGAAACCCATGGTCGTCAGGGTAGGCGAAGGGGTGGACGAACCAATAGCTGACGGCCTATCGGAAGCCCCAGGACTCATTCTGGATTCCGATGCGAGCCGTCCATACGCTGGCCATCACGTTGCCCCACCGCAGTGGCATCTCAACAGAGAGTTCGCATCATGACCGGACTTCCGCCCAGCACCCCCAGCACCCCCGCTACCCCCGCCATCCGCGTCGCCGAGGAGGTCGCGCGGGCCCTCGCCGACGGCCGGCCCGTGGTCGCCCTGGAATCGACCATCTTCACCCACGGCCTGCCGCGCCCCCGCAACCTGGCCGTCGCGCTGGAGGCGGAGAAGCAGCTGCGGGAGGCGGGCGTCGTCCCGGCCACCATCGGCGTGCACGCCGGGGTACCGACGGTCGGCCTGAGCACCGAACAGATCACCGAGCTCTCCGCCACCGACGGGCTCGACAAGGTCAGCCTGCGCGACCTCCCGGTGGTTGCCGCGCTCGGCCGGCACGGCGGCACCACCGTCGCCGCCACCGCCTTCCTGGCCCACCGCGCGGGCATCCGGGTCTTCTCCACCGGCGGCCTCGGCGGCGTCCACTTCGGTGCCTCCGAGAGCTTCGACGAGTCGGCCGACATGACCACCCTGGCCGCCACCCCGGTCACCGTGATCAGCGCCGGGGTGAAGTCCATCCTCGACATCCGGGCCACCCTGGAGCGCTTCGAGACCTTCAACATCCCGGTCATCGGCTACCGCACCCGCAAGTACCCCGGCTTCTACATCACCGACTCCGGCCACGAGATCAACTTCAGCGTCGAATCGCCCGAGGAGGCCGCGAAGGTCATCGACGCCCGCGACCGGCTCGCCCTGCCGCAGGCCGTCCTGATCGCCAACCCGGTCGACCCGGCCAAGCAACTGCCGCCGGAGGAACTGGACGGCATCCTGGCCCGCGCCTGGGCCGAGGCGGAGCGCCAGGGCATCACCGGCAACGCCTCCACCCCCTTCCTGCTCGACCACATCCAGCGCGACACCGACGGCCGCAGCCTGGAGGTCAACGTCGAGGTCTACCGGGGCAACGTCCGGCTCGGCGGCGAGATCGCCACTGCCCTGGCTGCGTCAGACGCCTCGGCTGCGTCGGGCGGGTCGGCCGCTTCGGCCGCCGAGACCGGGGCCTGAGCCGTGCTGGGGGTGCTCGGCGACCTCGTCGAGGACATCGTGGTCTGGGTCGACGGCCCGCTGCGGCACGGCACCGACTCCGGGGCCCGGGTCTTCCGGCGGCGCGGCGGCAGCGCGGCCAACGTCGCCCGCTTCGCCGCCGGGCAGTACCCGGCCCGCTTCCTCGGCTGCGTCGGTGCGGACCCGGTCGGGGACGGCGTGGTCGCCGAACTGAACGGCCACGGCGTCGACGTCCGGGTCTCCCGGCAGGGCCGGACCGGGAGCATCGTGGTGCTGATCGACCCGGACGGCGAGCGGACCATGCTGCCCGACCGGGGCGCCGCCACGCTGCTGGAGCGCGTCCCGGACGACTGGCTGGCGGGCCTGACCCACCTGCACGTGCCGGCCTACTCCTTCGACGGCGAGCCGGTCGGCAGCACCGCGGTGGACGCCCTCGCCCGGGTCCGGCAGGCGGGCGGCACCACCTCGGTCGACGCCTCCTCGACCGGCATGCTGGAGCAGTTCGGGCGGGAGCGATTCCTCGACCTGCTAGCGGAGTTGGCACCCACCTTCGTGTTCGCCAACCGCTCCGAGTCCGCCTTCCTCGGCCTGCTGGTCGACGGCCTGCCCGGGCCGGAGCGCGCCCGACTGGCGGCCACCACGGTGGTCACCAAGTCGGGCGCCGAGGCCACCACCGTCGACGTGCCCGGCGAGGGGCTGTTCACGGTGCCGGTACCCCCGGTGGCGGAGGTGCGCGACCTCACCGGGGCCGGGGACGCCTTCGCGGCGGGGTTCCTGGCCGGATTCCTGGACACCGGGGACCTGCGGCTGGCGGCCGGGCTCGGGCACCGCAGCGCTGCCCGGGTGCTGGCCTCGCCGGGGGCCTCCTGCGGCGAGGGGTGACCTGGCGGGGACGTGCTGACGTTCTGACGTTGCTGACGCCCTGATGTCAATGACGCCCTGGTGTTGCTGACGCCCTGCCGTGCTGACCGGCGGCCCCGGCCTCGGCGCGCCGAGGCCGCCCGGTCGGGTGACGGCGGGGTCAGCGCAGGGCGTCCTTGTGGAGGAAGCGCTTCAGCCGTTGCCACGTCCAGGTGTTGACGACGTCCTCGGCGGTGAGCCAGCCGCGCTGCGCCGTGCCGACGCCGTAACGCGGGTAGGCGAGGTGCGGGGTGGCGTGGGCGTCGCTGTCGATGCTGAACCGGACGCCGTGCCGCCTGGCCCGCAGGATGTCCTCGTCGCGCAGGTCGAGCCGCTGCGGGGAACTGTTGATCTCGATCGCGGTGCCGGTGCGAGCGGCGGCCTCGAACACGGCGTCCAGGTCGACGTCGATCGGGCCGCGACTGCCGATCCGCCGGGTGCTGAGGTGGCCGATGACGTGCACGTACGGGTTCTCGCAGGCGCGGACCAGGCGGCGGGTCTGGGCGGCGCGGTCGAGGGCGAAGTGCGAGTGCACGGAGGCCACGCAGACGTCGAAGCCGGCCAGGAACTCGGGTGGCCAGTCCACGCCGCCGTCCGGGTCGATGTTCAGTTCGGTGCCGTGGAGCAGCCGCATCTTCTTGTGCCGGTCGGCGAGTCGGCGCAACTGCTCGCGCTGGGCGAGGATCTTCTCGTCGGTCATCCGCTGCATGACCAGGTTCGGCGCGTGGTCGGTGACGGCGAAGTAGGAGTAGCCGCGCGCGGCGGCGGTGTCGACCATCTCCTCCAGGGTGGCCAGCCCGTCGGTCAGGTCGGTGTGCGTGTGCAGGTCGCCACGCAGGTCGGACTCCTGGACCAGGTCCGGGAGTTCACCGTTCAGGGCGGCCTCGATCTCGCCCCGGTCCTCGCGCAGCTGGGGCGCGATCCACGGCAGGCCGAGCGCGGCGTACACCTCCTCCTCGGTCTCCGAGACCACCTTGGCGCCGCCGTCCACCTCGAACAGCCCGTACTCGGAGAGCTTCAGCCCGGCCCGCACGGCCATCGTGCGCAGCTTGATGTTGTGCGCCTTCGAGCCGGTGAAGTAGACCAGCGCCGCGCCCCAGTCCTCCTCCGGGACGACCCGCAGGTCCACCTGGACGCCCTGGGTGGTGCGCACCGAGGTCTTGGTCGTCCCGCTCCCGATCACCTCGGCCACGTACGGGAGTTCGGTGAGCGCGGCCATCAGCGGGGCGGAGTCCTCGGCGGTCGCCAGCACGTCGATGTCGCCCACCGTCTCGCGCATCCGGCGCAGCGAGCCCGCGTACGCGCAGCGCGTGCAGCCGGGGACGGCGGAGAGCGCGGCGACCAACTGCTCGGCCAGCTCGGTGGCGTTGTCCAGCAGGGACCGGCCGCCGGACTGCCGCATCAGCTCGATGCCGTGCAGGATCTTCTCGCCGCTGCGCTCGCCGAAGCCGGCCAGGTCGGACAGCTTGTCGGCGCGGACCGCCTCGGCGAGTTCGTCCACCGAGGCGATGCCGAGGTCGCGGAACAGGGCCAGGGCGCGCTTCGGGCCGACGCTGGGGACGGCCATCATCTCCCGCACGCCGGCCGGGATCTTGGCGCGCAGCGTCTCCAGGGCGGGGATCCTGCCGGAGGCGAGGTACTCGGCGATCTTCTCGGCGGTGGACTTGCCGACGCCGGGGATCTGCTGCAGACCCTTGACGTCCAGGCCCGCGAGGTCCTCGGGGTGGCCGCCGACCGCGCGGGCGGCCTTCTCGTAGGCGCGGGCCCGGAAGGCGTCCCCGCCGGTGATGTTGATCAGGTCGGCGTACTCCTGGAGCAGCTCCCTGACCTGGTCGTTGAGCCGGGGCATGGGGCAAGTCTAGGTTCGGCGGGGCGGGTTCGCCGGATCGGCGTGGGGAGGGTGCGTCCGGGGCTCGTCCGGGGTGCGTTCCGGGTCCGTTCGGGGTTCGTCCGGGTGCGCGTCAGTCGTACGCGACGGTCATCAGCAGGACCACGGTCAGTCCGCCGCCGGGGGTGGACTCGACCGCGAGCCGGCCGCCCGCCGCGAGCACCAGACTGTGCAGGGCGGGCCCCACCGGGCCGGCGGGCCGTACTCCCGCGAGCAGCCACTCGCGTGCCTCGGGCAGCTCGTAGGCGCCCCGGTCCGAGATCCGGATCTCCACCCGGTCGCGTCCCCGCGCGCCGTTCCTCAGGTCGTTTCGTATGCCGCGCACGTCGAGTGCATCGCGTACGTCCCGTACGTCGCATGCGTCGCCCCGGCGGCCGCCGCCCGACACCTCGGCGCGGACGAGCACCCGGCCGCCCAGCGGGCTGCGCCGGATCGCGTGGTCGACCAGCCCGGCGAGGGCAGCCTCCAGCCGCCGGGCGTCCCCGGCCACCACCGGCAGCCCGGGCGCCACCCGGACCGTGACGGCCGCCGAGCGGCCGCCGCCGCGCATCACCCGGCGGAGCACATCGGCCACCTGGACGTGCCGGGCCATCGGTTCGCAGCCGGCCTGGCGGCCGGTCCACCGCAGCCGCTCCAGCTCCGCGTGGGTGAGCGCCCGGGGCGCGGCCATGGTGTCGGACTGGAACGGCCCGAGGCCCTCCTCGGCCTTGACGGCGACCGTGCCGCCGCCCGCGCGTCCGGTGTCGCTCCTGCGTCCGGTGCCGCCCGTGCCGCCGAACGCCGCGAGCGCCCGGGCCCCCGACGCGACGTAGCCCCAGAGCCTCCCGCGTGTCATCGTCCTGCCCCTCGTGCCTCACCGGCGGCCGTCATCGGTTCCGCGGCCGACCGGGACGGGCCGCTTTCCGGGCCCTCCTGCCAGCCTGCGCCTCACCCGCCCGGGTGACAATCCCGCCCCGGGACGCGAACCCGGCCCGCGCCCCCGCCGAGCGGCCGGTCGTGCACCCGCCGACTGGCGGGGCTCGGGTGGGGCAGCCCGCTGGGGCAGCCCGGCGAGGCCCCGGTGAGGCAGCCCGGCGCGGCCCGGTGACCAGGCCTGCCGGGAACCGCAAAGAACTCTTCGCAGAAAACCCTTTGCAAAGCATTCTTTGCGGTCCTACGCTCCTGCCATGAGCGAAGACCGCGGCTGGAAGCACAGCGACGACCCGCACATCGCCATCACCGCCAAGGGCATGCGGGCGATGGCGCACCCGGTGCGCATGCAACTGGTCGGGCTGCTGCGCAAGCACGGCCCGTCCACGGCGACGAGGCTCGCCGCGCAGCTGGGGCTCAACTCCGGGGCCACCAGCTACCACCTGCGCCAGCTCGCCGCCGCGGGCTTCGTCGAGGAGGACCAGGAGCGCGGCAACGCCCGTGAGCGCTGGTGGCGTTCGGCCCACCGGCTCACCGTCTGGACGGGCGACGACATGGCGGACGAGGAGCCCGACACGGCCGTCGGCTTCCTGCGGTCCGTCCTGGCCGCACACACCCTGACCGGCCAGCGCACGCTGGACGCCTTCGAGACCATGCCGCGCGAGTGGCGCCGGGTGACGGACCTCAGCGACCTGATCCTGCGGCTCACGCCCGCCGAGGCCGAGCAGCTGACCGGCGAGCTGTCCGAGGTGATCGGGCGGTACCGCCCGATCGACGCCGACGGACCGGCCCCGGAGGGCGCCGAGCAGGTCTCCGTGATCGTCCACGTCCTGCCGGATCCGAGCACCACCACCGAGGGGGGAAGCGCATGACCACCACCGCCGTCGACCCGCCCGTGCGCAGCTTCCGGCCGCTGGCCGGGGTGCTGACCGCCACGGTCGTCTCCGTGACCGGCACGCGCGTCTCGGCCATCGCCCTGCCCTGGTTCGTCCTGGCCACCACCGGCAGCGCCACCATGACGGGCCTGGTCGCCTTCGCCGAGATGGCGCCGTATGTGCTGGTCAAGGCGCTGACCGGGCCGGTGGTCGACCGGCTCGGGCCGCGCGTGGTGTCCTGGACGACGGACGCGGTGAGCGCCGTCGCGGCCGGGCTGGTGCCGCTGCTGCACGCGCAGGGGCTGCTCCCGTTCTGGGTGCTGCTGGTGATGGTCGCGGTGATCGGCGGAATGCGCGGCCCGGGGGACCTGGCCAAGTCGGTCATGGTCCCGGAGGCGGCCGACCGCGCCCGGGTGCCGATGGAACGCGCCACCGGGCTGTCGGGCGTCACCGAGCGGCTGGCCTCCACGATCGGTCCGGCGGTCGGCGGCGGGCTGGTCGCACTGATGGGCCCGCTGGCCGGGCTGGCGGTCAACGCGGCCACCTTCGCGCTCGGGTCGCTGGTCATCGCCCTCGCGCTGCCGCGCGGCATGGGGCGCCCGGCGGCGCAGGTCGCTCCGGCGGCTTCGGTTGCTCCGGCGGTGGCCGGCGCGGCCGCCGCGTCGGTGGAGGAGCGGGAGCAAGGCGGCGGCTACTGGCGGATGTTCCGCGAGGGATTCGCCTTCCTGCGGTCCGAGCCGCTGCTGCTCGCCGTGATCGTGATGGTCGGCATCACCAATCTGCTCGACGCCGGCTTCGTGACCGTCCTCGTCCCGGTCTGGGCGCGGGAATCCGGCAACGGCCCGGCCGCCATCGGGCTGACCGCCGGTGTCATGGGTGCCACGGCGGTCGTCGGCAGCCTGATCGCGGCAGCCGTCGCCTCGCGCCTGCCCCGCCGGACGGTCTTCTTCGTCGGCTTCCTGCTGTGCGGTGCGCCCCGGTTCGTGGTGCTCGCCCTCGGCGCGCCGATGTGGGTGGTGCTCACGGTCTTCGCGATCGGCGGCTTCGGCTCCGGCTTCCTCAACCCGATCCTCGGCGCAATGCTCTTCGAGCGGGTGCCCCGCCACCTCCTCGGCCGCGTCCACGCCCTCGGCGACTCCCTCGCCTGGGCGGGCATTCCCCTCGGCGGCCTCGTCGCGGGCGCGTCGGTCGCCCTCGTCGGGCTGATACCCAGCCTGCTCGCGGCCGGCGCCCTCTACTTCGCCACCACGACGCTGGCCGGCCTCCGGCCCGAGTGGCGCGAGATGGACCGCCTCCGGGGGCACGTGGGCGGCTCCGGGAGCTCGGGCAGTTCCGGCAGCTCGGGCGGCTCCGAGAGCCTTGGCAGCTCGGGCAGCGAGGCCGTCGACGGGCAGTCGGCGGCGGACACGACGAGGCAGCCGGCTCCGGCGCACTCGTAGGAGCTGTCCACCCGTCGGAACCGCTCAGCGGATGGGTTCGGGGGCCTCGGCGACAGGTGGGTGGCCCGCCCAGTGGAGCAGCAGGAGCGCGGCCAGGGCCGCGAGGGCACACCAGGTGGAGATGAAGGCGAGGCGCCAGAGCAGGGCACAGACGAGGGCGCCCGCGCCGGTGACCAGGCCGAGGCGGCGGAGCAGGTGGTCGCCGCTCGCGAGGAAGGAACCGACCGTGGCCAGGAGGTATCCGGTCAGGAGGAGGGCCGGATGCGGGATGCCGATGGCGTAGCCGAGCGTGTGGCCGTGCGCGGAGGCCGTCACCGGGTGGGAGCCGACAGCTGCGGCAAGCGGGACGGCGACGGCAACGCCGAGCAGGGTGAGCCCGGCGAGCACGCGCCGGCGCGGTCCGGTGGTCGCGCACCACACGGCCGCCGGGACCAGCACGGGCAGCAGCGGCAGGGCGATCACCGCCCAGGCGGTGCGGGCCGCTCCGGCGACGGCGACGGGCAGTTCACCGTCCGTACCGCGCCAGACCAAGGCCTCGATCAGCTGGTGCAGACCCAGCACCAGCGGGAGCGCGGCGAGCGGTAACCGCTGCGGCCGGCCGACCCGGTGCGCGCGGACCAGACACGCCACCCCGGCGGCCGCGACCACCCCACCGGCCACGGCGTCCGCCTCCGCGCTCCAGCACATCGGGGCCTCTAGCCGGACTTCCCGGGGCCGCCGTCGGGTCCGTCCTCGGGCCTGCTGCCGGTGCCGGTGCCGTTCCCGGTTCCGCCCTCGGGCCGGTCCCCGGTGTCGTCCACGGACTCGTCCTCCGGCGCCGCCCCGATGCTCTCCAGGTTGTCCCGGGCGGTGCCGGGCATCGCCGGGTGGCGGCCGATCACGATCACCCCGATCACGATGGCCAGCATCCCGGCCGATTGCCAGGCCAGCGCGGCCGGGGTAACCCGCAGTCGGTCGCCGAGGAAGCCGACCGCGCAGGCGATCCCGGCCAGCGGCTGGGCGGCGGTCAACGCCGGCAGCGACATCCGCAGTGGCGCGGCCTCGAAGGCGCTCTGCACCAGCAGCAGTCCGACCACGCCCGCCACCACCACCGCGTACGGCTGCCAGCTGCGCAGCACGGCCGACAGTCCCTGGTGGTCGAGGCGCAGGGTGGTGGTTCGGGTGAGTGCGTCCTGGAGGCCGTAGAGCAGACCGGCGGCGAGCGCCAGCAGGGTCGCCTCCTCGAACAGCGGCATCCGCCGAGCCATCGAGACCAGTAGCACGACCAGCCCCACCACCGTGCCGACCACCAGCCAGTGCCGCAGCTCCCCGGCGGGCGCCCCACCGCCGGTCGGCTTCCCGGCCACGATGAAGGCCGTCACTCCGAGACCGAGCAGCAGCACCCCCGCCCAGCCTGAGCGGCCCAGGGTCTGACGGGTCAGCACCCGGGCGAGTGCCATGGCGAACAGCAGGTTGGTGGCCAGCAGCGGTTCGACCAGGGACACCTCGCCCTGGTTGAGCGCGAGCGCCGAGAGGATCAGCCCGCTGACCATGAAGCCGGTGCCGAGCAGCCACTCGGGCATCCGCATCAGGTCCAGCAGCAGCCGCCAGTGCAGGAGATCGGCACGGGGGGCCCGCTGCGCCGCGTGCTGCTGGAGGACGAAGCCCAGACCCAGACAGCAGGCCGCACTGAGGGCGAGGAGGAAGACCGCCACGGAGGGACCACCAGGTTGTCGCTGCCCGCGCCGCGCCGAAGGGCCCGGGGTGGGTCGGCGGTCGCGGCCCGCTTCCGTCAGCGTACCGCCGGGGCGGCGGCCGGGCCGATCGGACGCGACCGGCGGGGCGCGGGGCCGAGCGTTGCGCCGGGCGTTGCGCCGGGCACTGCACCGAGCGGGCGCCGGGCGCTGGGCCGGGCACCCGCCTGCGGGAGGTGGCGCGACGGGGGGTGCCGGGCTGCCGCGCCCGGTGCCGTCGTCCGCGCTTGCCGCCTCGGGCGGGGCAGGCGCACGCTGGTGTGAGCGGCCGCCACGGGTCACCGTCCGTGCCGGTCAGGACAGGCGCGACGGGGGCCTGCGCCAGGAGGTGTGGCATGCACAACCAGTGGGACGTGGAGCTGACATTCGACGAGGACGGCGTGCACACGGCGTGCGACGCCAGGTTGACGGGCGCGAGGGCGCCGGGCCTGAGCGCGCACGGCGAGGCCGTGAAGAGCGCCGACGACCGTCCGCTCGCCAGGATCGGCGAGGAGGTCGCGGCCTCCCGCGCCCTGGAGGAACTGTCCCGCAAGCTGCGGGCCCAGGCCACCGGGGAGATCGACGACGAAGGGCACCGCCCGGGGTACCTGATCTACTGACGGCGGCCCGTCACGGTCCCGGGCGGCACGGTCGTACGGCCAAGGCGACGGCCACGGCAACCCCGCTCGGGTCCGTTCGCTGCCGCCCGGGTCTGCCCCGCCCGGGCCAGCGTCCCGGGCGTGCGTCCCGGGTCTGCCTACCAGGTCGGGAACGGGGTGCGGCAGAGCCGTTCCGCTGCCGAGCGGAGCGCCTTTTCCCAGGCTCGGAAGGCCTCGGGCCGCTCGGCCGCGATGAGGTCGACGTGGTACTCGTAGCCGACGGCGTCCACGAAGTCGCGCTCGGCTTCGGTCCAGCCCGCGAAGAGGCGCCGCCAGACCTCGGCCGCCACCTACGACGGCGTCATCGCACCGGCCACCAGCCGGTCCGCCACATGGTGCAGCACACAGCACTCGGTGATGTCCTGGTCAGGGAGAGCGGTGCCGAACTCGCCCAGCACCACCGGGAACAGCTCGGCATTGCTGTCACTCCGAGACAGCCCCGCGAGTTCGCGCAGGGCCGGGGAGTCCAGGCCGGCGACGAGCAGGTGCGCCGCCGCCATCGGCAGCTCCTCGTTGGGGACCAGCCCGGCACGGTACTGCCAGGCAAGGGTGAGTAGTTGTTCCATGCAGGCAATTTCTGTGGCACCGGACGCGG
This sequence comes from Kitasatospora sp. NPDC034035, assembly GCF_055575755.1. Taxonomy (NCBI): domain Bacteria; kingdom Bacillati; phylum Actinomycetota; class Actinomycetes; order Kitasatosporales; family Streptomycetaceae; genus Kitasatospora; species Kitasatospora sp. NPDC034035. Next base: position 68,610 of record NZ_JBVISA010000026.1, read on the forward strand.
CCGAGGAGTGGGGCGGTGAATCCTCCGTCGAAGCACCCGCCCCGGGCACCGCGCCCGATCGCCGAAGACGAACGCGAGTCGGCCGTGACGCGTCTCCAGCAGGCTTACGCCGAGGGGCACATCACGCACGAGGAGATGGACCAGCAACTCCACCGGGTGCTCACCGCCGGCACGCGCGGCGAGCCGGCGCTTCTCCTGACCGCGCTCCCGCAGGAGGACCCGGGCCCGACGTCCGTGATCGCCGCCGTCGGCGGACGGATCCGGCACGCCTGGCGCTGACACCGGCCCTTGGCCGACATCGGCGGCTGGCCGGCACCGGCCCTACGCGGCACCTGCCCAAGGCTGACAGGCGCGTCCCGCGCGGCGTCCCCATCCCGAGCGTCCCCGCCAACGTGAGCACCGGGATCGCGAACACCACCGCCGGCGCCATCACATGAGCCGCACTCACCTGCGATCCGCCCGCCCGCGTCCTCTCGGTGATCCGGCAGCGCTACGATCACCACCCGCACCCCCACCCGCACCCCCACCCCCACCCGCGAGACACCGGACCGGCGGCGGCCCGTGCACCTCGTGGCCCAACTCGACACCCGGCATCGGACGGACATGCGCCACTACTGGACCGGCGAGGCCCCTGGGTCCACCACCTGACGCAGGACGCGCAGGGGGCTGCGTTCCTCCTGCCGCCGTCGGGCACCAGCTTTGTGGCCCGGCTGGACGGCGCCGGGATGAGCGACGAGCAAAGGCTCTTCGAACAGCTGAGTGCCCGCCTTCGGCTCCCGGTCTACTTCGAATGGAACCGGAACGCGCTCGCCGACTGCCTGCGCGACATGACATGGGTGCCCGCCGACCACTACCTGCTGGTCATCGAGCGGTCGGCGCTCATGCTGCAGGAGTGCCCCGAGGACCGCGAGACGTTCCTCAGGATCCTCGATGCCGCCGGTCGACACCAGGGGCACCGGTTGGATCGGCCGGGCACGTCGTTCAACTCGCTGCTGCTGTAGGCGCTGACGGCATCCTTGCGCCCGACGGCATCCTTGCGCCCGACGGCATCCTTGCGCCCGACGGCACCCTTGCGACCGACGGCACCCTCGCGCCAGTCCTTCGGCGCCCCCGAACTTCCCTCGAGATCCCTGCGGGCGCTGACGCTCAGGTCCGGGCGGCGGACAGGAAGTCGATGAGGCGCCGGTTGACCTCGGGGGCGGCCGCCATCGGGAGGTTGTGGTGGGTGGCGTCCGGGAGGACGGCGACCTCTGCGGTCGGGAGGGTGCGGCGGGCGGTCTCGGCGACCTGGGTGGGGTTGTGGGTGCGGCTCCGGGCGGCGAAGAGGGTGAGGACGGGCGGGCTGAGGGTGCGGAGGCGGGCGGGGGTGGGCCGGGGGCCGGTGACGACCCGGGAGGCGGGGAAGTCGGCGTAGCCGAGGGCGTAGAGGTCGCGCCAGGCTGGGTCGAGGTGGGGGCCGCCGCCGGTTTCCCAGTCGAGGTAGGCGTGGGCGCGAGCGGGGGTGCGGCCGGGGAGGAAGAGGGGCACCACGCGCAGCAGGTAGCGGGGGCGGTAGCCGGCGAAGCACTGGGTGGGGTCGAGCAGGGCGAGCCGACCGACCCGGGCGGGGGCGTGCAGGGCGTACTCGAGGGCGATCCAGCCGCCGTACGAGTGGCCGCAGAAGTCGGCCTCGGGGACTCCCAGTTCGTCGAGGACGGCGTCCAGCCAGCCGAGCAGTCCGGGGATGCCGTCGAGTGCGGCGCCGTCGTGGACGCTGCGCCCGGGGTCGCCGATGAGGTCGACGGCGAGGACGCGGTGTCCGGCTTCGGCCCAGGCGGCGGCGTTGGCGAACCACATGGTGGAGGTGGCGCCGCCGCCGTGGAGGAGGACGAGGGGGCGTCCGTCGCGGGGGCCGCAGGCGTTGATCCGGGTGGCGCCGTGGGCGGTGCGGACGGTGAGGGCCTCGACCGGAACGGGCCAGCGGGCGAGCAGGGCGTCGTAGGCAGCGAGGAAGGGGGCGGTGCGGGCGGACATGGCGGGCCTCCGCGGGTGTGGTGGGATGGCGTGCGAACCACTCGCCCAGCGAGTATCTTGCCTGGCTGGTACTTTGTTCGCCAAGCAAGTCGCTCGCCAAGCAAATCGCTCGGCAAGTAACTTGCTCAACAACTATCTCGCTGGACGAGAGAATAATGGCACAGGTGTGCCCAGGGAAGGACGGCAGGGTGCCCGAGGTTGAGGAGCCGATGCGGCTGGTTCACCTGCTGCGCGGTCTGACGGTCGAACTCGATCTGTTCGGGGCCGAGTTCGCGTCCCGCAACGGCCTGCATCCGACCGATCTGCGGGCGCTGATCCATCTGCTGGACGCCGCCCGGGCCGGGGAGGTGGTCACCCCGGGCCGGCTCGGTGCGGCGCTGCAGCTGAACTCGGCCGGCACGACCGGCCTGGTGGACCGGCTGGAGCGGCTCGGGCTGATCCGCCGCGAGCGTGACCCGCAGGACCGGCGCAGGGTGCGGCTGCTGGTGGAGGAGCGGGCGATGGAGCTGGGTCAGGGCTTCTTCGGCGGGTTGATCGGCGATCTGCTCGCGGCGATGGGGCGGTTCGACCCGGGGGAGCTGGCCACGGCCCGGCGCTTCCTGGAGGCCATGACCGAGGTGGTGGCCACGGCCAGGCAGGGCGCGTCGGAATGACGGCCGGGCAGGGCGCGCCGGGGTAGGTAGACGAGGGGCTACGCCGGTCCGAGGGTCCAGCTGATCACCGACAGCGTCGCCATCGACGCCAGCGTCGACCAGAGCACCACGTCCCGGGCGAGCTCTGTGTTCTGCCCGTACTCGCGGGCGTAGGTGTACACGTTCTGTGCGGTCGGCAGCGCGGAGAACAGGACGACGGTGAGGAGTTGGTGGGCGGGCAGGTGGAGGAGCGGGCCGGCCACGGCGAGCGCGACGAGCGGCTGGACCAGGGTCTTGACGGCGACCGTCAGCCCGACCTCGGTGCGGCGCGAACGGCCGTCCGCCGGGGGGCGGTTGTGCAGCGATATGCCGAGGGCGATCAGGGCGGTCGGCACGCCGGCGCCGCCGAGCAGTTCGCAGGAACGATTCAGCTCGGCGGGCAGGTGCACCCCGGTCGCCGAGGCGACGGCGCCGAGTGCGGTGGCGAGCAGGATCGGGTTGCGCACCGGCAGGGTGCGCAGGGCCCGGCGGCCGGCCGCGCCGCCGTCGAGCACGGCGAGGACGGCCGGAGTGACCAGCAGGATCTGGAACAGCACCACGGGGGCCACGAAGGAGGCGTCGCCGAGGACCTGCATGGTCACCGGGATGCCCAGGTTGGCGGAGTTGACGTACCCCGAGGCCATCGCGCCGATGGCCAGTTCGCCGGACTTGCGGCGGAACAGCAGGCGCCCGGCGAGCAGCCCGAGGCCGGTCGCGACGGCGGTGCCGGCGGCGAAGGCGAGCATCGACGGGTTGGCGAAGCGCCCCAGCGGGGTGCGGGCGATCATCAGGAAGAGCGCGGCCGGCATCGCCACGTGGAAGACGAACCGGTTGAGCACCGCCTCGGCGTGCGGCCCGAGCAGCTTGGTGCGGCCGACGACGTAACCGACTCCGGTGAGCGCCCAGATCGGGGCGAAGCCGGAGAGCAGCGGATGCAGGGATGGCATGGGTTCCTCGGATCGCTCGGACGTGTCTGCCGGGTGCGGCGGGGATCGCCCGCCGGGGGGCGTCAACACCGGGCCGGTGGACCCTCGAAGCCGTGAACCCCCCGCGGCAGTAAACCAGTGACCCGCGCCACGTCGATCACGGGCCTACGATGAGCCGATGGAGGAGCCGATGGACGACGAATACCTGAGCCTGTCCGAGGTGGAGACGATCGCGCGCGGTGCCCACCAGGGGCAGGTGGACAAGAACGGGCACCCGTACGGCGAGCACATCGCGGCGGTCGCGCGCGGGACGGCCGCACGCGGCGGCAGCGAGGCGCAGATCGCGGCGGGCTGGCTGCACGACACCGTCGAGGACGACCGGTTGAGCTGGGAGTGGCTGGCGGCGGCCGCGCTGCCCGAGGAGACCAAGGCGATCGTGGACGCGCTCACCAAGCGCCCGGAGGAGCCGCTGGAGGACTACACCGCGCGCATCCTGGCCACGCCCGGTGCGCTGCTGGTCAAGCGCGCCGACCTGGCCCACAACTCCGACCCGGCCCGGCTGGCCGCGCTGGACCGGGCGACCGCCGAGCGGCTGGCCGCCAAGTACGCGCGGATGCGCGAGCTGCTGGGGCTGACCGGCGAGCTGTAGGGCGGGCTGCCGGGCGTGCTGTACGGCGGGCTGCCGGGCGTGCTGTAGGGCACGCCGGAGGGATCCCGAGCAGGTCGGGAAAGCGGAAAAACCACGAGAGGGCCCGGGCCACGCGGATCGCGCGGGTCCGGGCCCTCTCGGGCACCCCGGTGGTCCCTGTCCGACCCCCGGGGTGAGGGGAGTGGTCAGGGGACGGGAGGGAATCGGTGGGCCGACGGGGCCGGCTTAGTACCAGTGGTGGTTCTGCCAGAAGGCCCAGGCGGCGTTCGGGCTGCCGTAGCGGGAGTTCATGTAGTCCAGCGCCCACTTGATCTGGGTCCTCGGGTTGGTCTTCCAGTCCGCACCGGCCGAGGCCATCTTGGAGCCCGGCAGCGCCTGGGCCAGACCGTACGCACCCGAGCTCGCGTTGGTCGCGGTCACGTTCCAGCTGGACTCGTGGGAGATGATCTGGCTGAACGAGGCCAGCTGGTTCGCCGGGACGATCTGGGCGGCGATCGCCTGCGGGGAGGCGGTGGCGGCGTTAGCGGTGGCGGGCAGGACACCGGCACCCAGGGCGGTCAGACCAGCGGCGCCGGCAAGAATCGCGGCCGAAGTACGCATACGGAGCTTGAAAGCGGGCATGAAGAACAAAACCTCAATCAGGTTGGGCCGGGTCACACCCCGTCCAGGACCACAGGCCGGACAGGGGCCGATGTAGTCGCGGGGCGTGACTCGGCAGTAAGCCGTTCACCGGCGGGACAGGAGCCGGTGTGGCTGGCGACGAGAGCCATTGTTGCCAGACCGGATCGGCCGCCGCCAAGACCCCCTCATTACGACCGACGGTCGTACGGAAGCGGCGGCCGTGGATTCGAAGGGCCGGTCGCGCCGGGTGCGCGGACCGGCTCTGACGTGCGTGAACGTGGGGGACATAGGGCGGGGGCGGATGGTCCGGCAGTGTCTACTACGGTCCGTCGTGGCCATCGATTCCGTGTGAGCGCACTCACCGTTCGGGCCTGCGCCGCCGTCACCCGCCGGTTCGGGGGAAGCACTTTGGGTACAGACGATCAATCGGCTGCTGAGACCGGCGCCACACCCTGAAACGCACGGCTGGCTGACGGCCGACGGTTACTGACCGCGCAGGTCGCCCAGCCGCCGGTGCCGTACCGCCCGGGCCGCGAGCCGGTCCGCCTCGGGGGTCGCCGCGAGGGCGCCGAGCGCCGCGCCGACCGCCCGGCCGAGCCGGATGCAGAAGGCCTCCGGTTCGTCGGCGGCGTCCGGCAGCTCCGGGACCACCTGGTCCACCAGCCCGACCTCCGCCAGGTGCTGCGCCCCGATGCCCTGCGCCCGGGCCAGCTCGGCGGCGTGCCCGCCGTCGCGGTGGACGATCGCCGAAGCGCCCTCCGGCGGCAGCGGCGCCAGCCAGGCGTGGCTCGCGGCGAGCACCCGGTCGGCCGGGAGCAGCGCGAGCGCGCCGCCGCCCGAGCCCTGGCCGAGCAGCACCGCGAGGACGGGGGTGCGCAGCGCGAGCAGCGTGGTCAGGCAGTGCGCGATCTCCACGGCGATGCCGTCCCGCTCGGCCTCGGCCGACAGCTCGGCGCCCGCCGTGTCCACCACGGTGACCAGCGGCAGCCCGAGCTGCTCGGCCAGGCGCGCGGTGCGACGGACGGACCGCAGGTCGGCAGCCGTGAAGGGGCGCTCGTGCTCCGGGGTCTGTCGCTGCTGGCCGACCACCAGGACGGGCCGCCCGCCGAGGACGGCGAGCGCGCGGACCAGCGCACCGCTGCGACCTCCGGGGGCGTCCAGCAGTACCAGCTCCTCGGTGGTGTGCCGCAGCAGCTCGCGGGTGCCCGGGCGGCCGGGGCGGCGGGTGCGGCGGACGGAGTCCCAGGCGTCGGGGCGCTCGGGGGTCGCGGCGGCGCCCGCGTTCCCGGTAGGAGGGGTGTCGCCTGCGTTCCCGGTAAGCGGAAGGGCACCCGCGTTGCCGGTAAGAGGGGTGTCCATGGGAAGGGTCGGCGGCGTGGTGGCGAGGACGGCGAGGGTGCGGCGGACCAGCTCGCGCAGCTCCTGCGGCGGAACGACGGCGTCCACCAGCCCCTGTTCGGCCAGTGTCTCGGCCCGCTGGACGTCCGGCGGCAGCTCCACGCCGCGCAGCTCCTCGTACACGCGCGGGCCGAGGAAGCCGAGCCGGGCGCCTGGCTCGGCGAGCACCAGCTGGCCGAGCGTGCCCCAGGAGGCGAAGACCCCGCCCATGGTGGGGTTGCGCAGGTAGGTGAGGTAGGGGAGGCCGGCCGCGCGGTGGGCCTGGACGGCGGCGGTGATCCGCAGCATGCAGAGGAAGGCCGCCGAGCCCTCCTGCATCCGGGTGCCGCCGGAGACCGGCAGGGCGAGCAGGGGCAGCCGCTCGGCGGTGGCGCGCTCGACGGCCCGGGTGATCCGTTCGGCGGTCGCGACGCCGATCGAGCCGCCGAGGAAGCCGAACTCGGAGGCGACCAGCGCGACCGGCCGCCCGTCGATCAGGCCGAGGCCGGTGAGGACGGCCTCGTCCAGGCCGGTGCGCTCGCGGGCCCGGTCGAGCGAGGCGCGGTAGTCGGGGTCGGCGGACGGGCCGAGCGGCGGCTCGTCCCAGCTGCGGAAGCTGCCGGGGTCGACCAGCAGGCCGATCAGCTGATGGGCGGTGAGTGCGGTGAGCGCTGTGAGCGGGGGCGGTGCGGTCTGCTGTGTCGGCGTATTCGTCAGCCCCGGAGGCGTGGTCCGCGCGTTGTCCTCGTTCGCTGCCATGGCCCCACCCCGTCAGAGATCGTTCCGGTCCGCCGTGATCCGTCACTCTATGCGGCGCGGTCCGGGGGCGGCGAGAGCCCTCGGGGCGGGGCGGGGCGGCCTCGACGCTAGTTCGATGACTGTCGACCCTTGTGTCGTCCGGGCGGTTCGTGGACGGTGCCCGGGGGATGCCGTCGGACGTCGGGGTACGGGTCAAGTCGCCTTAGGTAAAGGAGAGTTACTCGCCGGTTAATACTTGGATGGAGGGGTTCCGGAGTTGACGGTGTCTCGCCACACTGGGGGCATGACTCGCACTCTACGCGCGTGGAAGTCCCGCGCTGCCGCCATCACCGCCGTTGCCCTGATGACCCTCGCGCCGGTCGCCGTCGCCACCGAGGCGCACGCCGCCGTGAGCGGTTCGGTGTGCCTCTCCACCCTCCCGCCGGAGGCCACCGACACCCTCGACCTGATCGCCTCCGACGGGCCGTTCCCCTACTCCCAGGACGGCGTGGTCTTCCAGAACAGAGAGGGCGTCCTGCCCAGCGAGTCCTACGGGTACTACCACGAGTACACCGTCGTCACCCCGGGCTCCCCGACCCGTGGTGCCCGCCGGATCGTGACCGGCCAGGACTACCAGGAGGACTACTACACCGGCGACCACTACGCCACGTTCTCCCTCGTCGACCAGACCTGCTGACCCTCCCGGCACGACGACGGCCCCGGCGCACGTCCCCGCCGGGGCCACCGTCGTACCGCCGGAGCGGTTGCCCGGTTGCCCGGTTGCCCGGTTGCCCGGTTGCCCGTGCCTGGTTGCCCGGTTGCCCGGTTGGGCGGCAGGGTCGGTCGGGGGCGCCGCGGGACGGTGGGCTGGTGCGGCACGGCAGTTGAGTGGCACGCCGTCACCCGCCCGCGCGCTTGCTAGGGTCGGACGCATGGCACCGAGCAGCGCGAACCCCCCGGGACGGCTCCGGCGAGACGCGCAGCGCAACCGCGACCTGCTGCTCGCCGCCGCCCGCGACCTGTTCTCCCGCCAGGGCCTGGACGTGCCGCTGGACCAGATCGCCAAGGAGGCCGGCGTCGGCAACGCCACCCTCTACCGGCACTTCCCGACCCGTGAGGCGCTGATCGGCGAGGTGTTCGCGGACGCCGGCGCCGCCCTGGCCACCGCCGGGGAGGAAGCACTCGCCGCCGAGGACGCCTGGACCGGCCTCGAACGGTACTTCGAGCGGATCTTCGAACTCGTCGCCGCCGACCGGGGCATCAACGACCTGGTCACCCAGGCCATCCCGACCATCCCCGGCATGATCGAGATCAGCCGGCAGCACGCCGCCACCGTCGGCGCCCTCATCACCCGCGCCCAGGAGCAGGGCGCCATGCGGCGCGACGTGGTCACCATGGACCTGCTGTTCCTGCTCGGCCCGCTCTGCCGCGCCCTGCCCGCCGCCACCGAGCTGCGCCCCGACCTCTGGCGCCGCTACCTCGCCCTCCTCCTGGACGGCTTCCGCGCCCGGGCCACCCACCCGCTGCCGGTCCCGCCGATCGGCGAGGAACACCTGGACCGGATGTTCGCGGACCTCTGGGAAGCGGAGTCCCCGGAAGCCTGAGAGCACGGCTCCGGCTGCATCAGGGACGCGTACGGAACGCCGGGCGTCGCGTCAGAGCTCCGTCAACGGGCGACGGCCACGCGGTCGCGAAGCGCTTTGCTGGGATGCGACGGAGCGCGGTTCGGCGGCCCACCGGGTCCGGCCGGTCCGTCGGTTCGGTGGCACGGCGGGATGGGCCGGGAGGGGCAGGGGCGGGGCATGGCGGACGGCGCGGACAGTGGCACGGACACTGGGGTGGACGAGGGCCGGATCGTGGTCGGCGTCAGCGGCTCGCTCGGCAGCCTCGCCGCCCTCCACCATGCCGTCGCCGAGGCCCGCCGGACGGACGTCGACGTGCTCGCGGTCCTCTGCTGGACCCCGCCCGGCGACGAACTCGGCTACCGTCGCTCCCCCTGCCCGCCGGTGATCACCGCGGGCCGCGACGACGCGGTGGCCCGGCTGCGGCAGGCCCTCGACGAGGCCTTCGCCGGCCGGTTCGCGGGCGTCCGACTGCAGTGCCAGACCGTCCGCGGCGACACCGGCCACACCCTGGTGCGGTGCGCCGACCGCCCCGGTGACCTGCTCGTCCTCGGCGCAGGGCGCGAACGCGGCCGGCTCGCCCGGCTGGTGCACCCGTCCGTCACCGCCTACTGCGTCCGGCACGCGACCTGCCCGGTGCTCACGGTCCCGCGCCCGCCGCTGCAGCGCGACCTGGAGGCACTGGAGCGCGGGCACGGACTGCGGGCGCCGCTCGCGCGGAACTGACCGTTCGCTCACAGTCCGCGATCCGGGCACCGGCCGCCGCCCCGTCGCTACGACAGCCCGGCCGCCTCGGCGAGGACGGCGGCGGTGCGGCGGCCGGCCTCCACGGTGTCGGCGGCTGTCGCGGGGAGGCAGCGCCGGGCCTCGGGGCTGTACGCGGTCATCACCACGCCCGCGTGGTCGGTGGGGAGTTCGAGCAGTGCGGCGGTCGGTACGGCGGCGCTCAGCTTGCGGGTGTGCTCGACGTCCACGATGTCGTCCGCCGTGCCGTGCACCAGCCAGAGCGGGACGGGGGAGGGGCTCGCGGTCAGCTGGTCGAGCGGGGCGTCGCCGGTGGTGACGGCCGGGTCGGCGTAGCGCGAGGCGATGCCGACGGCGGCGGTGGGCCGGAGCTCGGCGGGGGTGTCCGGGTGGGTGGCCACGGCGATCGCCTCCCGGCCGCCCAGGGACCAGCCGGCCAGCACGAAGCGGGTCGGGTCCCCGCCGAAGTCGGTGGCGATGCGGCGGGCCTGGGCGAGGGAGGCGAGCAGCTCGGCGGCGCCGCCGTCCGCCTGCTCGGTGTCGAAGTCCGGGACGAGCACCAGCAGTCCGAGCGCGGCGGCCTCCCGGGCCAGCGGCCGGAGGACGTCCCGCTCGTTCGGCCCGCTGCCGTGCCAGAGCAGGACGACGGGAGTCGGCCCGGTGGCACCGGCGGTCGGCCGGTGGACGTCCAAAAGCCGCCCGTCCGCGTACGGAACGACCTCGGATGGAGTGCTCGTCATGCGGGGTTCGCCTCCGGTTCGGTGACTGATCACTGAACTGGTACTGTACTTCTCGTCGCGAGGGAGATGATCCCTCGCCAGGCGTCAGCGGTGCTACCAGAGCACGTCCTACTTTCAGTAGGAAGAGTCCGTGCAACCCGGGCCTGGCGCTCTACCGTCGGACGGGGTCCGGTGCCTTTCACAGGCGCCGGGCCCCGTTCGCGTTTTCGGGGGCGGTTGTCGGCGGTTGTCGGCGCTTGGTCGGCGGCTGCCGGGGATTGTCCGTGGTTCGGCGCATGGGTGTTGAGCTGCTAATATTCTTCCTGTCGCGAGGGAGATGATCCCTCGTCAGGCGTCAGTGGTGCTACCAGAGCACGTCCTACTTTCAGTAGGAAGAGTCCGTGCAACCCGGGCCTGGCGCTCAACTGTCGGACGGGGTCTGGTGCCTTTCACAGGTGCCGGGCCCCGTTCGCGTTCGCGAGGCGGGCCAGTTCCTCTCCGCTGAGCACCAAGTCCCCTGCAGCGGCGGAGTCGCGGATGGTTTCGGGGCGGCTGGCGCCCGGGATCGGGATGGTCACCGGGGAGGCGGCCAGCAGCCAGGCGAGCGCGACGCGCTGCGGGCTGACTTCGCGTTCGGCCGCGATGGCGGCGAACTCCTCGCCGGCTCCGCCGAGTTCGGCGGAGCGGCCGATGCCGCCGAGGGGGCTCCAGGGGAGGAAGGCCAGGCCCAGTTCGGCGCACAGGTCGAGTACCGGCTGGTGCGTGCGGACGGCGGGGGAGTACTCGTTCTGCACCGAGACCAGGGCGTCGCCGAGGACCTCCCGGGCGAGGCGGACCTGCGCCACGTCCACGTTGGAGATGCCGGCCGCGCGGATCTTGCCCTCCTCGTAGAGCTCCCGGATCGCGCCGAGCGAGTCGGCGTACGGGACGGTCCGGTCCGGGTGGTGCTGCTGGTAGAGGCCGATCGCCTCGACGCCGAGGCGGCGCAGTGAGCCCTCGCAGGCGCGCTTGAGGTGGGCCGGGTCGCCGTTGACGGTCCAGGAGCCGTCGCCGGGGCGGCCGCGGCCGCCCTTGGTGGCGACCAGGACCCGGTCGGCGTCCGAGCCGTAGGCGGCGAGGGCCCGGGCGATCAGCTCCTCGTTGTGGCCGTACTCGTCGGCGTGCCAGTGGTAGGAGTCGGCGGTGTCGATCAGCGTGATGCCCGCGTCCAGTGCGGCGTGCACGGTGGCGATGGCGCGGGCCTCGTCGGGGCGGCCCTCGACGGAGAGCGGCATCGCCCCGAGGCCGATGGCGCTGGTCCGGACGGTGCCGAGGAGGCGGGTGGTGGTGACGGCGGTCATACGGGGAGCTCCTGTCCGCGGGTGGCGGCGATCAGGCCGGGCAGCCAGTCGCGGGTGTGTGAGAGGGGGTGGCCGAGCTGCTGGGCCCGGGAGTTGTCCATGCCGTAGTAGCGGTCGAAGGAGAACGGCGAGGCCTGCTGTCCGGGTTCGGGCGCGGCCGTGCGGTACGGGCGGCCGGCGGCGAGCAGGTCGCAGAGGTCGGTGGCGGTCAGTTCGCCGTGCGAGGCGAGGTTGACCGGGCCGGTGAACGGCTGGCCCGCCGCCCACGCCAGGAAGGCGGCTGCTTCGGCTTCGTGGGTGTAGGAGGAGGGCTGGTTCTCCGGGTGCACCAGGACGGGCAGGCCCGCGTCGATCCGCTCGGCGTAGTGGGCCAGCCGCCCGGTGAAGTCGGCGGCGCCGAGGACGTGCCCGAGCCGGACGGAGACGAACGGGAACGGCGCGTCGCGGGTGAACACCGCCTCCGCCTCGCGCTTGCCCTCGCCGTACGATGCGTCGATGAACTCCGGTGCCGTCCAGGGAAGTTCGAGCCGAACCGGCCACCCGGCCGGGTCGACGGCGGACTCGGCCAGGGGGCGGCCCGCCGGGCGCGGCTCGCCGGTGTCGTAGACCTCGATCGTGGAGGTCATCAGATAGCGGCCGGTCCGCCCGGCGAAGGCACGGACGGCGAGTTCGGCCTGTCGCGGGGTGTAGCAGACCTGGTCGATCACGGCGTCGAAGTCCCGCCCGGCGAGGGCGGCGGTCAGCGCCGTCTCGTCCGCGCGGTCGGCGACGAGCCGGGTGACGCCGGGCGGTGGCGGCGTCGAGCCCCGGTTGAGCACGCTGACCCGGACTCCGGAGTCGCGCAGCCGGGTGACCAACTGCCGTCCGAAGTACCGGTTTCCCCCGATGACGAGCACGTTTTCCATACCCACAAGTGTTATGGTGCGGCGCGGTTCGATGAAGGGGTGATCATGGGAGTTCAGGCGCTGCGACCGAAAGACCAACGGCAGTCCGGCGGTTCGGCCGACGATTCGTCGGCGGGCTCCCGGAGCGGTGTCGGCGGCGGCCTGGACGCGGTCGACCTGCGGCTGCTGGAGCTGCTCCAGTCCGAGGGCCGGATCACGCTCAGCGAGCTGGGCCGGCGGGTGAACCTCAGCCCGGCCGCGGTCGGCGAGCGGGTGCGCCGGCTGGAGGCGAGCGGCACGGTCACCGGCTACGCGGCGCAGGTCGCGCCCCAGCGGCTGGGGTACGGCATCCGGGCCTTCGTCCGGGTCTCGCCGCACGCCCGGATGACGGTGAAGTACCTGCGCAGCCAGGAACTGCTGCACCGGCCGGAGGCGCTGGAGGTGCACCACGTGATCGGCGAGGACTGCTGGGTGTTCAAGGTCGCCGCGCGGGACACCACCCACCTGGAGGAGCTGATCGAGGCGATCGCGGTGCTCGGCCGGACGACGACCTCGGTGATCCTCTCCTCGCCCGTCGAGCAACGGGTGCTGCTGCCCTCGGAATGACCCGGATGTCCTGTTCCGGGGGTCCGTCCCGGGAGGTTCAGGACGACGGCTGCCGGTCGGAGCCCAACTCGCGCGAGATCCGCAGCCCGACCTGCGCCGCGACCGGCCGGAGGGAGCGCACCCGGGCGGCCGTCATCCGCGAGGTGAGCCCGGAGACGGACAGCGCCGCCGTCACCTCGCCGGTGTGGTCGAAGATCGGCGCGGCGACGCACCGCACCTCCGGCTCGTTCTCCCGGTCGTCGATGGAGTAGCCGCGGGCGCGGATCCGGGCGAGGTCGGCGCGCAGCCGGGTCTCGTCCGAGATGGTCCAGGCGGTCACCGGGCGCAGGCCGGCCGCGACCACCTCGGCGACGGCCTCCTCGGGCAGCGGACGGGGAACGAGCTGTGAACGGCCCTCGGAACGGCATCGGGAACGGCATTGGGAACGGCATCCGGGACTCCCTTCGAACTCCCGGAGCCGGTGGCGGCTCGCGGCGAACACCGCCGCGATCGCGCTGGCCGTCGTCACGGCCTTCCCGATCTTCTGGATGGTGCTCTCGGCCTTCAAGCCCATGGGCGGGGAAGGACTGACAGGCAGGGGGGAAGGACCGGCGGGCGCGGGGCCGGGTCAGGCGGCCGCCGCGGACTCGACGGACGGGACGGTGACCAGGACGAACACCGCGCCGGCGTCGTCCCGGACCAGTGCGGCGCGGCCGTACGGCGTCGGCTCGGGCCCGGTGAGGACGGTGCCGCCCAGGGCGCGCAGCCGGTCGGTCGCGCGGTCGGTGTCGGTGGTCCCGAAATGGGCCAGCCAGCTCGCGCCCGTGGCGGACGGGCCGATGCTGCAGGCGGGCAGGCCGGCGGCCCGGGCGAGGGCGTGGCCGGCCTTCGGCCGGTCGTAGGTGTAGCCGAAGACGCGTCGGTAGAAGGCGCGCGCGGTGTCGGGGTCGGGGGAGAGGTGCTCGTTCCAGGCGAGGGCGCCGGGCTCGTCCACCAGGCCGGCGCCGTCGATGGTGCCCGCCTGCCAGAGGCCGAAGGAGGCGCCGAGCGGGTCGACGGCGAGCGCGGACCGGCCCTGCTCGGGCACCTCGTACGGCTCGCGGGTGATCCGGCCGTCCGCGGCGCGGATCAGCGCCGCGGTGTGGCGGAGGTCGGCGCAGGCGAGGTGGGTGGTCCACGCGGCGGGCTCCGGGCTGTCCGCGGGCTGTCCTCCGAGGGCCGCGGGCTGTCCGATGGCCGCGACCTGGGCGCCGTACCGGGTGGCGACCGCCTCGGTGGGGCCGGTCGGGACGAACTCCCAGTCGAACAGCGCGCCGTAGAAGCGCTGAGCGTGTGAGGAGTCCGGCGCCGTCAGGACGACCCAGCACGGGACGCCCTCGCGGTACCTGCCCGCCTTCGGCATGCCGCCTCCTGGTGCCGCCGACCCCACTCGCCAGCCTCCGCGCCGGGCGGGTGTGCGGCAACCGGGGGCAGGCCCGGGGCAAGTCCTGGGCAGGCCCGGGGCTGATCCGCAGGCTCGGGGCGTTCGGCAGCCGAGGGCTCAGGCGACACCGTGCGGCCGGAACTGGATGCTGATCCGCGGGCCCACCGGGCGGGCGGTCTTGGGGATGGCGTGTTCCCAGGTGCGCTGGCAGGAGCCGCCCATCACCACCAGGTCCCCGTGGCCGAGCGGGCGCCGGACGACCGTCCCGCCGCCGTACCGCGGTCGCAGGGCCAGGGTGCGGGGCTCGCCGACGGACAGGATCGCCACCATGGTGTCCTCGCGGGCGCCGCGCCCGATCCGGTCGCCGTGCCAGGCCACGCTGTCCCGGCCGTCCCGGTAGTAGCAGAGCCCGAGGGTGCGGAACGGCTCGCCCAGCTCGTCCGCGTAGTGCCGGCTCAGCGCGGTGCGGGCCTGCCCGAGCACCGGGTGCGGGGGCTCGGCGTCCGCCGGGTAGGAGGCCAGCAGGCGGGGGACGTCGACCGTCCGCTCGTACATCTCGCGGCGCTCGGCCCGCCAGGGCACGGTCTCGGCGAGGTGTTCGAACAGCTCGTCCGCGCCGTGCAGCCACCCGGGCAGCACGTCCAGCCAGGCGCCGTCGCCGAGCACCTGCCGCCGCAGGCCGTCGAGCGGGCCGAGGCGGATGCCGTCGTGTTCCGCGTCGTCGAACAGCGAGGGCTGGCGGGGGAGGGTGCCGTGCATGGGGCCAGCGTACGCCTTCATTCGAACATCTGCTCGAAACTGACGCCCGCCTCCTCCGCTTCCCGGGGCCTGGCGAAAACCTGTTGGCGGACCACGTGACCACTGATACGTTTCCGGAGGCCGTGCGAGAGAACGAGGAGGTGGTACCCGTGAACGCAGTAACGACATGGGTGCTCTCCTCCGGGGTCACGGTCGGGCGATAGGTCGTCCGGGAGCGCCGTTCACGAGCACTCCCGAAAGGCACGACCGTGCACTTCACTTCCGAACAGCGCCTCGACGACGGCGTCCTCGAGCGCGAATTCACCCTCGGCGAGATCCCCGGCATCCTGTGGACCCCTGTGTCCGCGTCCGTACCGGTGCCGCTGATCCTGCTCGGCCATCCCCCGCTCGGACTGCGCAGGATGTACCCCCGCCTGGCGGGGCGGGCCCGGCAGGCCGTGGCGGACGGCTTCGCCGCAGCCACCATCGAGCTCCCCGGGAGCGGCGACCGGCCCCGTTGGGCCGCCGTCGAGCAGGCCCGCGCCGACCTGCGCCGGACCATGGAGGCCGGCGAGCCGGTCGGCGACGAGATCATCGACGCCCTCGTCCTCCCGCTCGTCGAGAAGGCGGTCCCGGAATGGCAGGCCGCGTTGGACGCCCTCCTGTCGCTGCCCGAGATCGGCGGCCCCGTCGGGTACTCGGGGGGAGTGATCTCCATCGGCGTTCGCCTTGCGGTCGTCGAGCCGCGCATCGTGGCCGCCGGTCTCTTCGCCGGAAGTCTCGTGCCCCGCGCCATGTTCGAGGAGGCCCGCCGGGTCACCATTCCGCTGCACGTCCTGCTGCAGTGGGACGACGAGGGCAACGACCGGCAGGCGGCCCTGGACCTGTTCGACGCCTTCGGCTCCGAGGAGAAGTCCCTGCACGCCAATATGGGCGGGCACACGGGCGTCCCGCAGTTCGCGGGGGACGCCGCGGCCCGGTTCTTCACCCGTCACCTGAAGTGAGGCCGGGCCGTCAGGCCGAGGCCGGAGGGTAGGTCGTGTCGGCCGGGATGCCGCGCATCGAGGACGGGACCAGGCCCTCCTCGATGACGGTGACCGGCCGACGCACAACCGCCCCGACCGCAGCGGTACCGGCCATCGGCGGTACCGCTGCGGTCGGGGCGCGCCGGTCGGGCCGGCGGCGGGAGCCTGAGGAGAGGCCCTAGCCTGCGGGTATGGCGATCAACGGCTTCGGGGTGACCGAGTTCCAGTTGGTGCTGCTGCGCCGGATGGCCGACTACCAGCCTGACCTGGTCGAGGACGCGGTGCGGCGGCTGGGTGCCACCCGGGCCTCGATGCGGGAGGCGAACAAGCGCTGGCAGGCGATGGTCCGGGCGCCCCGGTTCCCGCGTGGGGCTGCCCGCCACAGCGCCGTGCTCGGCCCGGCGGAGGCGAGCGTGCCGCGCCGGATCGGGGACCTGGCGTGCACCGCGTGGCAGTGGGCGCTGCCGCTCTGGCCGGAGCTGCGGTTCGAGGTCCTGCTCGGGCCGGCGGAGATCGGCTCGCCGGTGCTGAACGAGTGGCTGGTGCGGGCGGCCGGCGCCCCGGTGCCGGCGTTGCGCGCGGTCGCCGACCTGGTGCCGTGGAGCTGCGTGGTGGGGGACATGGGTGCGGCGTTCCCGCCCGCCGTGCCGCGCGAGGGAAGCGCGCCGACCCGCTTCCAGCTGGACTTCGAGGCTCCGGGCGGCGACGCGCGGGTGTGTCCGTGGACGGCCGACTTCACCTGGGGGCTGCTCCAGGAGGTCCGGCCGACGGACGGCCAGAACCTCGGTGTTGTCGAGTGATACAAGGCGATATTCACTGAATGCCTTCGATTTGCAGGCCTTGGCGCAGATGTGGCAGCATAATCGCAGACATTCAAGAAGCTCGACATCGGAAAGTGAAGGATCATGTCGTCGGACGGCGCTCGCGTCATCGTCGGAGTCAGCGGCTCACTGCACAGCCTCACCGCCCTGCACCGGGCGGCGGAGGAGGCCCGGACCCGGCAGGCCGTCCTGGTCCCGGTGCTCGCCTGGGCGCCGGTGGGCGGCGAGCGCAACTACCGTGCGCGGCCGTGCCCGCCGCTGCTCCGGGCCTGGCAGGACCTCGCCGACGCCCGCATGGAGAGCGCGCTGGAGCAGGCCTTCGGCGGCCTCCGGATCGGGGTGCCGGTGCGACCGCTGGTCGTGCGCGGCGAGGCCGGGGCCGTGCTGACCGAGCTGGCCGACCGCCCGGGCGACCTGCTGGTGGTCAGCACCGGCGAGCAGGGCGGTCTGCGCGCCGGGCTGCGCCGGCTGACGCGGCGCTCGGTCACCCGCCGCTGCCTCGACCAGGCGCGCTGTGGCGTGCTCGTCGTCCCGCCGTCCACGCTGCACGAGGACCTGCGTGCGCTGCACCGCGGTATCGACCTGCGGGAGCTGGTCACGGCCTGACGAACAGTCAGGACGTGTGCACTGTGCGGCCGTTGACCACCGTGAGCGCGGGGAGCAGGTCGCGCAGCGCGTCCGCCGTGCAGTCCAGCGGGTCCTGCGGCCACACCGTGAGGTCGGCGAACGCCCCCGGCCGCAGGCTGCCGCGTACGGCGCTCTCCCCGGTCAGCCGGGCGGCGTTCACGGTGTGCAGCGCGACCGCCTCGGCCCGGCTGATCGCGTGCTCCGGGCCGACCACCCCGGCCGTCGTGCCCCGGGTCGTCATGCCCCACACCGAGACCATCGCGCCGTACGGGCCGACCGGGAAGTCCGAGCCGCCGGTGAGAAGCGCGCCCTCGTCCAGCCATTCGCGCAGCGGGAAGAGCGCGGCCGTGCGCTCCTCGCCCCAGGCCCGCTGCTGGGTGAGCGCGCCGTCGTGCAGCAGCGGGTGCTGGACGGTCACCGGGATGCCGAGCGCGATCGCCCGGGCGCGTTGGTCGGGGCGGGCCAGGCCGCCGTGCTCGACCACCAGGGTGCCGGGCGGCAGGCCCGGGCGGCGCTTGAGCACCCGCTCGAAGACGTCCAGCAGCACGCGCAGGCCGCGGTCGCCCCAGGCGTGCACGCCGACCCGCCAACCGCGCTCGACCACCCGGTCCACCGCCGCGAGCAGCTCGGCCGGCTCCCAGAGCAGTCGGCCGTGGTAGCACGGCTGCCCCTGGTACGGCTCCTCCAGTGCGCCCGCCTCGAAGCCGCCGTCGATGCCGAACTTGACGCCCCACAGCTGTAGTTGCTCGTCGTCGCGGCCATCCGCGCGCCAGGCGTCCATCCGGTCCAGCAGGGCGTCCACCTGTTCGGGCGTCCGGGCGGTGAAGCCGGAGACCAACGCCCGCACCCGGACGGCGAGGGCGCCCTCGGCCCGGGCCGCGTCCAGCACGTCGAGGTCCTCGACCGGGACGAGGCAGTCGCGGACGGTGCCGATCCCGGTGGCCGCGTAGTTCGCGGAGGCGGCGCGCAGGCCGTCGATCCGCTCGGTGAGGGTGGGGCGCGGCAGCACCCGCTCGACCGGCTCGACCGCCCGGTTGATCAGTCGGCCGGTGAGCCGCCCCCGCTCGTCGCGCTCGATCACGCCGCCGGGCGGGGCCTCGGTGGCCTCGGTGATCCCGGCCAGCCGCAGCGCGGCCGAGTTGAGCACCATGTTGTACGCGCCGCGGCGCACCAGCACCGGATGGTCGGCGGTGGCGGCGTCCAACTCCTCGGTGGTGGGCATCCGCTGCTCGGTCAGCAGCACCTCCTGCCAGTTGACCGTGGTGTGGATCCACTCCCCGGCGGGGGTGCGGGCGGCGCGCTCGCGGATCAGGTCGAGGAATTCGGGGAGGTCGCGGGCGCGGTGGACGGGCACGCCGTGGACGCTCTGGGCGGCCAGGATCAGGTGCGTGTGGGTGTCGTCGAACGTGGGCAGCACGGTCGAGGCCGGGGCGTCCACGACCTCGGTGGCCGCTCCGATCAGGGCGTCCAGTCCGTCGGGTGCGGGGGAGAGGGCGGTGATCCGTCCGCCGGTGACGGCGATCGCGCGCCGCGGCGGCTCGCCGGGGACGAGCGTGTGCACGGCCGCGGCACGGATCAGCAGGTCGGCGGGGGGCTGGGGGGTCATGACGGCTCCTGGGAGGGGGACAGACCGGTGACCTTCTCGACGTACCGCAGGCCGGGCTCGGCGAGCAGCCCGTGCAACTCGGTGAAGACCGCGCGGGCCGGGACGGCGTTCCAGTCGGCGGGCAGCAGCTGCGCGGGCAACCCCGGGTCCAGGTAGGGCAGTCGGCGCCACTGGGTGAGCATCGGGACGTAGGCGCGGAACGCCTCGGCCGGGTCGATCCGGGGCGGTGGCAGTTCCCCCGGCTGCCCGCCCGGCCCCTGGTGCTCGCCCGGCCCGCGCAGGTCCTCGGCCACCGGGCGCCACGCGTCGGTGAAGGCCGCGTACTGCGCCTCGATCGCCGGGAGGTCCCACCAACTCGCCACCGCCGTCCGGAGATCGGCGAAGCCGGCGTACTCGGCGGAGAGGAAGAGGTGGACGTAGGCGCTCAGTCCGAGGCGCTCCAGCAGGCGGCGGGCGTCCGGCAGCAGTCGGGCGGGGGCCAGCCAGACGCCGGGGGCGGCGTTGCCGAAGCCGAGCCAGCTCAGCCGGGAGCGCAGCTGGTGGCGGTGGGCGCGCTCGGACTCGGGCACCGAGAAGACCGCCACCACCCAGCCGTCGGCGAGTTCGGCGGGCCCCAGGCTGTGGAAGATCCGGCGGTCGCCTTCCTCGAACACCGGCTCCATCGCGGGGGCGAGCCGGTAGCCGGTGCCCGCGCGGCGTTCCTGGAGGAGGGTGCCGGCCTTCTTCAGCCGGGACATCGCCGAGCGGACCGCCGGACCGTCGACGTCCAGCTCGGCCATCAGCGCGATCAGGTCGGCGATGGATATCCAGCCGCCGAGGCGGCGGACGAACTCGCCGTAGACGGTGTGGATCAGGGAACTCGGCCGGGGTGTGCTCTCCGACATGCGTGGGCGCTCCTCCCCGGCGATCTGCGGCGGCCCGGTGACCGGTGGTGATCATAGCGTTGGTCCGGAAGGTTCAGACCTCTGCGTAGGCACCGGACAGCAGGTGCCCGGCGCCGGGTGCGAAGGCGGGCAGGCCGAGGGCCCGGAGCAGCTGGTGGGCGGTGCAGATCGCGGCCGAGACCACCGGCTTGCCCAACTGCTGCTCGGCCTCCTCGACGGCGGACAACGAGGGCATCTGCACGCATGCCGAGAGCACCACGGCGTCCGCCTCGGCGTACGCGAGACCGCGGGCGATCGCGGGCAGCCGGGCCGGGTCGTGGGCGGCCACGTCCAGGTTGTCGGCGATCTCCAGAGCGGCGTGGTCGAGCACCTCGATGCCCTCCTCGGCGAGGTAGTCGACCACCGTCCGGGCCAGCGGCCGCAGGTACGGGGTGACCATCGCGACCTTCTTGGCGCCGAGCTTCCGCAGCCCGGCGACGAGGGCCCCGGCGCTGGTGACCACGGGCGCGGGCGCGCCGTTCTCCACCGTGCGCCGGTGCAGCCGCTGCTCGGCCTCGCGGTGGTAGCCGGGGCCGGTGGCCATCACGGCGACCAGGCAGGCGTAGCCGATCACGTCCACCCGGGCGTCCGAGAGCTCGGTGGCGCAGCGGTCGGACTCGCCGTCCATGGCGCGCAGTTGCTCGGGGGTGACCCTGGTCATCCGCATCCGGCTGGAGTGGAAGGTGAACCGCTCGGGGGCGACCGCCTCGCGGGCCCGCAGCAGGGCGGGGACCTCGGTTTCCATGGTGACGTTGGAGCTCGGGACGATCTGGCCGATCCGGTACGTCGGCATCAGCGGGGCGCTCCTCTCAGCGGGCGTCGATCACGGGGTTGGCGAGCGTGCCGATCCGTTCGATGGTGGCCTCGACCAGGTCGCCGGGCTGCAGGAACTGCGGCGGCACCATGCCGGCGCCGACGCCCGAGGGGGAGCCGGTGGCGATCACGTCGCCCGGTTCCAGGGTGACGCCGGAGGAGATGTCGGCGATCAGCCGGGCGATGCCGAACAGCATGTGGCGGGTGTTGGAGTCCTGCCGCGGTTCGCCGTTGACCTTCAGCGAGAGGTCGAGCCGCTGCGGGTCGGGGATCTCGTCGGCGGTCACCACGGCCGGGCCGAAGGGCGCGTAGCTGTCCTGGCCCTTGGAGAAGAACCACTGCCCGGAGCGGCGCTGGTCGCGGGCGCTGATGTCGTTGACGATGCTGTAGCCGAACACGTGCCGCAGGGCGTCCCGTTCGGCGACCTGGAAGGCGGGTTCGCCGATCACCACCGCGAGTTCGCACTCCCAGTCGAGCTGCTTGGTGAGGCTCGCGTTGTGCCGGATCGGCTGGCCCGGGCCGGTGACGGCGGTCGACGGCTTGCTGAACAGCACCGGGCGGTCGGGCAGTTCGCGGTCGGTGTCCAGGGTGCGGTGCGACTCGGCGACGTGTTCCACGTAGTTGAGGCCCACGCCGACGATCTTGCCGGGGCGCAGCGGCGCGCGCAGCGACACCTCGGCGAGCGGCCGGGTGTCCGGCGCCCCGGCGATCAGCTCGCGCGCGGTGGCCAGCGCCGGCGCCCCGGCGCGGATCAACCCGAGGAGGTCGCCCGGCAGTTCGGCCCCGGCGGCGGTGGCGAGGGCGGTGAGGTCGGCGACCTTGTCCCCGGCGAGCAGTGCGCCGAGGCGCGGGGTGTCGTCGCCGTCCGCGCAGTAGGTCAGCAGGTGCATGGTGGTGGGTCTCCTGGTCAGGTGGCGGGGGTGGTGGGCTGGTGCCCGTCGTGGTCCGGGTAGGCCTCCTCGCGGTGCAGGCCGAGCGAGTGCGTCACCGGGAAGTCGTTGAAGGAGAACAGGCAGGCGTCCTCGCCTTGATCGAGGTTCGCGTGCTCGTGCCAGGCCCAGGACGGGACGACGAAGATGTCCCCCTGCTGCCATTCGAAGCGCTGTCCGGCGATCACCGAGACGCCGCGCCCCTTGGCCGCCGTGTAGACCACCGAGCCGGTGTGCCGGTGGGCGCGGGTGGCCTGGCCGGGACGCAGCAGCTGCAGGTGGGCGGCCATGGTCGGCATCACCGAGCCGCCGGTGACCGGGTTGGTGTACTCCATGATGACGCCGTCGTACGGCGATCCCTCGCTGGCGCGGGCGAGTTGGCACAGCGCGTGGTAGCTGGGCTCCCAGGGCCAGCCGAGCAGCGGCGAGTAGGGCCGGGTCCACTTCTCGGCGCCGTACGGCAGCAGGTTGCCGCCGTGGCTGAGCAGTGAGGAGTTCACCACCGGGCCGGGGCGCTGGTACAGCTCGGGGTGGACCTCGTAGAAGTTGGCGTCGAGGGTGTTGACCAGCGGGATGTCCAGACCGTCCTGCCAGATCACCGGGGCGTCGTCGGCCTCGTTGCCGTGCTCGTGCCAGGTGTTGTTGGGGGTGATCGCGAAGTCGCGCGGGCCGACCTTGAGCTTCTGGCCGTCCACGATGGTCCAGGCACCGGTGCCCTCGTGGACGAAGCGCAGCGCGGAGGCCTGGTGGCGGTGCGCGGTCATCGCCTCGCCGGGGCCCATGATCTGCAGGCCGGTGTACAACAGGCCGACGGCGGCGCTCAGTTCGCGGCGTCCGGGGTTCACCAGCATCACCACCCGGCGGCCGGCGTCGTCGCCCTTCACCAGGGGCAGCGCCTTGCGCACCAGTGGGCGCAGGTCCGCGTAGCGCCAGAGCACCGGGACGGACTTCGGCTGCGGGTACCAGGGCTCGATCTCGTTCGCCACGGTCCACAGCGCGCCGGCCTCGTGCTTGGCCAACTCCTCGTAGTAGGCGAGAAGTTCCGGGCTGTCGGTGACCCTCGCGCGGCCGATCCGGTCGTCGTCGTAGCTGTTGTCGCGGCCGTCGTTCCGGTCGTCGTCGTGGCTGGTCATGACTCCTCCTCGGGGAACACCAGGGGCCGCAGCGGGCGGTCGTTCACGTGCAGCCGGAAGACGTCGAAGCGGTTGTAGTGGCCGACGATGTCGTGCATCTGCTTGGGTTGGATGCAGCGGCCGAGGTCGATCTCGGCGTAGACGATGCCCTCCTCGTCCACCAGCGGCTCGGTGACGGCACGCCCGTCCGGGCCGAAGATCCCGGACAGCGCGCTGCGCGGGCGGGCGAGCTGCTTGCGGACCTGCTGGTCGTCGCCGGCGATCAGGTCGACGATCTCGGGCGAGACGGTGGAGCAGGAGACCACCGTGAACAGCTTGCCCTCGAAGCAGTGCGCGGCGGCGCGCACCGCGATCGCCTCCGCCATGTCGTAGTCCTCGGGGCCGACCGGCAGGGCGATGTAGCAGGCGGCGTGGACGAGTTCACCCTGGGCCAGCAGGGCGAAGCGGGCGAGGGTGTTGGTGTTCTCGCCGCAGGCGAGCGCGCCGAGCGGGCCGACGGTGGTGGGATGGACCTTCAGGGTGCTGCCGTCGCCCTGGGTCCAGGTCAGCTTCTCGGCCCAGGTCGGCACCAGCTTGCGGTGGACGCTGAGCAGTTCGCCGTCCGAGTCGATGATCAGCAGGGTGTTGTAGAGCGCCCCGAGGCTGTGCCGGCCGCGCTCGTTGACGCCGATCACCAGCACCACGCCGGCCTGCCGGGCGGCGGCGCGCAGGGTGTCGACGTACGGGCCGGGGACGTCCACGGCGGCGCGGTACAGGCGCTCGTACCAGGGCGAGCCCTGCACCGGGTTCATCGTCCAGTTCCAGTACGGGTAGCCGGGCACGAAGACCTCGGGGAAGACCACCAGCTCGGCGCCGTGGCCGGCCGCCTCCTGGATCAGCGCGACGGCCTTGTCGACGGTGGCGGCCGGGTCCAGGTAGACGGGGGCGGCCTGGACGGCGGCGGCGGTGAAGCGGGGCAGATGGGGCATGGGTCCTCGTCACTCCTCGGGCGGGGCCGGCAGCCACCGGCGGTGGACGGGGGCGGGCGGCTCGCGCAGCAGGTGCAGCCGTGGGGCGACCCGGTCGGCGCCCGGGCCGGGCGGTTTGCGGCTGCCCGCCCGCCAGGGCTCGGGCCAGCGGGCGCCCGGCCCGGTGTAGCCCTGCTCGGCGGCGGCGTGCAGCGTCCAGAGCGGGTCGTACAGCTGGGCCCGGCCGACCGCGACCAGGTCGGCCCGCCCGGCCAGCAGGACGGAGTTGGCGTCGTCGGGCCCGGAGATCGCGCCGACCGCGACGGTCGGCAGGCCGGTGGCGGCGCGGACCAGCTCGGCGAAGGGCGTCTGGTAGCCGCGCCCGTACGGCGGCCGCTGGTGCGCCACGACCTCGCCGGTGGAGACGTCCACCGCGTCCGCCCCGGCCTCGGCCAGCGCGCGGCAGATCGCCACGGCCTCGGCCTCGGTGGTGCCGCCGGGCGCCCAGTCGCTCGCCGAGATCCGCACCAGCAGCGGTTGCCCGGCCGGCCAGGCGGCGCGCACCGCCGTGAGCACCTCCAGCGGCAGCCGCAGCCGGTGGGCGAGCGGGCCGCCGTAGCGGTCGGTGCGGTGGTTGGTGAGCGGGGAGAGGAAGGAGGAGACGAGGTGCCCGTGGCCGAACTGCAGCTCCAGCACGTCGAACCCGGCCCGCGCGGCGCGCTCGGCGGCGGCCGCGAAGTCGGCTGTGATGGCCGCCAGTTGGATGTCGTTGGCCTCGTGCGGCACCGGGCTGTCGGCGTCCCACGGGATCGGCGAGGCGGCCGTCAGCGGCCAACCTTCGGCGAGCGGGCGCCCGATGCCGTCCGGCCCGGGGACGGTGGTGGCGCCCCGGCGTCCGGCGTGGGTCAGCTGGATGCCGAGCGGGGTGTCGCTCACCGCCCGTACGGCGCGGAGGAGTTCGCACCAGGCGGCCTCCTGGCGGTCGGTCCACAGGCCCGGGCAGCGGTCGGTGGTCCGGCCCTCGGGGCTGACCGCGGTCATCCCGGCGAGGACCAGCCCCGCGCCGCCGAGCGCGTGCCCGGTCAGCTGGGCCCGGTCGAAGACGCTGGGCAGGGCGTCGGGGGAGGTGAAGGTCGCGAGCGGCGGCACCACGACGCGGTTGCGCAACTCCAAGGCGCCCAGCTTCAGCGGCCGGAACATCGGCGGCCCCCCGGGCGAGCCGCCGAAGGCGGTGTCCACGGCGTCGACGAAGGCGGCGTCGCGGGCCCGGAGGTTGCCGTAGGTGACCCGGCGGCTTCGGGTGAGCAGGTTGAAGGCGAACTGGTCGATGCCCTGTCCGGTGCGCCGCCCGACGGTCTCGAACCACTCCAGGCTGGCCTGCGCGGCGCGCTGGGTGGACTCCACCACGGGGCGACGCTCGGCCTCGTAGGCCGCCAACGCCTCTTCGGGGGAAGGGTTTTCGCTCAGCGCGGCGGCCAGGGCGAGGGCGTCCTCCAACGCCAGCTTGGTGCCCGAGCCGATCGAGAAGTGCGCGGAGTGCGCGGCGTCGCCGAGCAGCACCACGTTGCGGTGGTGCCAACTCGCGTTCCGCACCGTGGTGAAGCGGATCCAGCGGGAGGCGTTGGGGATCAGCCGGTGGCCGTCCAGGTGGCCGGCGAGCAGCTCCGCGCAGCGCCGCACGCTCTCCGTGTCGCTCTCGCCACGCGCGAACTCCCGGGCGGCGAAGGCCTCGAAGCCGGCGCGGCGCCAGGCGTCCTCGGCGATCTCGACGATGAAGGTGGAGCGGGTCGCGCTGTACGGGTAGGCGTGCACCTGCAGTACGCCGAAGTCGTACTGCTCGACGATGAAGGTGAACGCCTCGAAGACCTTGTCGGTGGCGAGCCAGATGTAGCGGCAGCGCCGCTCGTCCGACTCGGGGCGGAAGGCGTCCGGGTAGGCCGCCCGGGTGCCGGAGTGGATGCCGTCGGCGGCCACCACCAGGTCGTACTCGGCGGCGAGCCGCTCGACGGGCGGGGCGGGCGTGCGGTAGCGCACGTCCACCGCCAGCTCGGCGCAGCGCTGTTGCAGGATGGCGCGCAGCCGGTTGCGGTCCAGGGCGGCGAAGCCGTGGCCGCCGCTGGTGCGGACCCGGCCCGCGTAGCGGATGTCGATGTCGCTCCAGCGGGCGAACTCGGCGCTGATCGCGGCGAAGACCTGCGGGTCGGCCTGGGCGATGCCGTCCAGGGTCTCGTCGGAGAAGACCACGCCGAAGCCGAACTCGTCCTCCCGGCCGTCCCGTTCGAAGACGGTGATCTCCCGGTCCGGCGCCAGCTGCTTGGCCAGGGCGGCGAAGTAGAGCCCGCCGGGGCCGGCGCCGATCACCGCGATCCGGCGCGCCCGGGTGCCGGTACCTGTGCTGGTGTCGGGGCCGGGGCCGGGGCCGGGGCTGGTGTCGGGGCCGGGGCCGGGGCCGGGGTTGAGGCTCGGGCCGGTGCCGCTCATGCGACCACCTCCGGCTGCTGCGGCCCCGCCTCGGTCAGCGCCCGGCGCACCCGGTCGGGCCACGGTTCGGCGCCCTTGCTGTGCGGCGCGGCGTGCACCACCGACATCCTCCCGCTCGCGGCCAGGCCCTGCGGGCCGTGCACCTCGAAGGCGTAGTGCAGCGAGGAGCCGCCGACCCGGACCACCCGCAGCTCGGTGCGGACCACGTCCCCGAACCAGAGCCGCTCGCGGTAGTCGGCCTCGAAGTGCACCCGGGGGATCCGCCCGAACAGCTCCGCCAGCCCGAGCCGGCGCAGCAGGGCCGCCTCCGCCGCCTCGGCCCAGCGCTGCACGGCGGAGAAGTGGTAGTGCCCGGCCGCGTCGGTGTCGGACCACTCGACCCGGCGCTCGATCGCGACGCTGGCCGGGGCGAGCGAGGCCCGCCGCCGCAGTTCGGCGCGGTGCAGCTTGCCGGTCGCGGTGCGCGGCAGCTCGGTGACGAACTCCACCACCCGCGGGTACTTGTACGGCGCGATGGTGCGCTTGACGTGCTCCTGGAGGGCACGCACCGTGTCCGGCCCGGCCGGGACGCCCGTGCGCAGCACCACGTACGCCGTGACCACGCTGCCGCGCCGCTCGTCGGGCGTGCCGACCACCGCGCAGTCGGCCACGTCGGGGTGGGCGGCGAGCGCCTGCTCGACCTCGGGCCCGGCGATGTTGTAACCGGCCGAGACGATCATGTCGTCGTTGCGCGCCTGGTACCAGAAGTAGCCGTCCCGGTCACGGACGTAGGTGTCGCCGGTGAGGTTCCAGCCGTCCCGGACGTAGCTCAGCTGGCGCTCGTCGTCCAGGTAGCGGCAGCCGGTCGGGCCCTTGACGGCGAGCAGCCCGGGTTCGCCGTCCGGCACCGGGCGGCCCTGTTCGTCCAGTATCGCGGCGCGGTAGCCGGGGACGGGCCGGCCGGTGGAGCCGGGGCGGGTGGACTCGTCGGCGGCCGAGATGAACACGTGCAGAAGTTCGGTGGCGCCGATCCCGTCGATCAGCCGCTGCCCGGTGGCCGCGTGGAAGGCCCGCCAGACGGCGGCGGGCAACGGCTCGCCCGCCGAGACGCAGCGCCGCACCCCGGCCAGCCGGTCGGCCAGCCCGGCGGCCAGGATCGCCCGGTAGGCGGTCGGCGCGGTGAACAGCACGCTGACCCGGTGCTGCCGGACCTGCTCGGCCAACTGTTCGGGTGTGGCCTGCTCCAGCAGCAGGCCGGCGGCGCCGGCTCGCAGGGGGAAGACCAGCAGGCCGCCGAGGCCGAAGGTGAAGCCCAGCGGCGGGGTGCCGGCGAAGAGGTCGTCGGGGGTGGGGCGGAGCAGGTGGCGGGAGAAGGTGTCGGCGTTGGCGAGCACGTCGCGGTGGAAGTGCAGGGTGGCCTTGGGCCGGCCGGTGGTGCCGGAGGTGAAGGCGATCAGGGCGACGTCGTCGGCGGCGGTCGGGACGGCGGCGAAGCCGGGCGGCTTGGCGGCGCAGCGGGCGGTGAGGTCCTCGGGTCCGCTGCCGCCGTAGGCGACGATCCGCAGGCCGGGGGTCCGCGCTTGCCGCAGCTCGGCCAGGAAGCGGTGGTCGCACAGGGCGAGGACGGGTTTCGCGATGCCGGTCAGTTCGGTCAGTTCGGTGGCGCGCAGCAGCGGCATGGTGGTCACGACCACCCCGCCGGCCTTCAGTACGCCGAGCCAACAGGCGGCCAGCCATGGGGTGTTGGGGCCGCGCAGCAGCACCCGGTTGCCGGTGGCGAGGCCGAGGTCCTCGGTCAGCAGGTGGGCGATCCGGTCGGCGTGGTCGCGCAGTTCGCCGTAGGACCACTGCTCGGTGGGGGTGAGCAGGCAACGGCGGTCGGGTCCGAGGCGGTCGATGGTGTCGTCGAGCAGGGCGGAGGCGCAGTTCAGGCGATCCGGGTAGGCCAACTCCGGGAGTTCGAAGAGGAGTTCGGGCCACTGCTCGAAGGGCGGGAGGTGGTCTCGACAGTATGTGTCCACGTGCGCTGAGGGAGAGAGCTCCATGGGCGGGCACCTCATCGTGCGAGCGGGAGTGAGGCCAGTATGGCGCGTTGGTGACGCCAGTCAAGAGAGCGATACATGCATTCGGGCGACGGGCCCTGCCGATGGTGGCGGTGCGGGGCCTGAACGTGCGGAGGTGAGGGGCTGGACGTACGGAGGGGTGGGCCTGGGCGTACTCCTGCGCTGACCAGCACATCCGGGGCTCCGGTCGGTGCAGAGTGGGAGCATTCGAACGGAGGTCGAGGAGCGGGGATGCTGAGACAGCTGGCTTCATGGGGTGCACGCGTCGGTGTGGGGTTCGCCCGGGCGTGCGCGGTGGCGGTCGTCACCCTGCTGATCCCGGCGGTGTGGGCCGCCGCCGTGGCGCTGGGGATCCGGTGGGGGCCGGCGAACCCGTGGTCGTGGCTGCTGCCGGTGGTGCTGGTGGGCACCGGCACGCTCGCCCTCGCCCCTCCGGTCTGCCGGGCCGTCCGCTTCCTGGTCGAGCGGTGGACCGGCACGGCCGTCCCCGCCGGCTACCGGGAGCCCGGGCCGGTCACCCGGATGTCCACCGGCTACTGGTGGAACGGGCACTCCTACGAGCGCAGCCGCCGGGACGCCGTGCTGGACCAGGCGTGGCGTACCTGGTGGGGCGACCCGGCCACCTGGCGCGACCTGCGCTTCACCGGCATCGCGCCGTTCACCGCCGGCCTGGCCGCGGCCGTCCCGCCGGCCGGGGTGGCCGCGGCGGTCCTCGGGTCGGCCCGGCCGGAGCCCCTGGCCCGCCTGGTCGGGGCGCTCGCCGCGGTCGCGGCCGTCGCCTCCGCCCCGTACGCCTGGCGGCTGGTCGAACCGGTGGCGGTCCGCTTCCTCGGCCCGTCCGCCGCGATGCTGCTGGCCGAGCGGGTAGACGAGCTGACCGCCCAGCGGGCGGACGCGACGGTCGCCCAGGCTGCCGAGATCCGCCGGATCGAACGGGACCTGCACGACGGGGCGCAGGCGGGCCTGGTCGCGCTCGGGCTCTCCCTCGCCACCGCCGAGAAGCTGATGGAGACGAACCCGGAGCGGGCCAGGGCCCTGATGCGGGCGGCGCGGGCCGGCGCCGCGAGCTCGCTGGCCGAACTGCGCGACCTGGTCCGGGGGATCAACCCGCCGGTGCTGACCGAGCGCGGCCTGGTCGCCGCCGTCCACGCGCTCGCCCTCAACAGCCCGCTCGACGTGGCCGTCACCGTGGCCGGCGCCGCCGTCGGCGCTGCGACCGGCATCTTGTGTGGCACCTTGTCCGGCGCCGCCGACCGGCCGTTCCGGTGGGAACCGCCGATCGAGTCCGCCGTCTACTTCGGGATCGCCGAACTGCTCGCCAACGCCACCAAACACGCCCGGGCGACGGCCGTGCGGATCGACATCGCCCCCAACGAGACCGGCATCGTCGTCGATGTCGAGGACGACGGCCGCGGCGGAGCCGTGCCGCGCGGTGAGGGCGGACTCGCGGGCCTGCGCCGCCGACTCGCGGTGTTCGACGGCACCCTGGAGATCACCAGCCCCGAGGGCGGGCCGACGCGTGCGACGATGATGGTGCCATGCGAATCGTCGTAGCCGAGGACCTCTACCTGCTCCGGGACGGAATGGTCCACCTCCTGGAGGCCTACGGGCACCAGGTGGTGGCCACGGCCGCCACCGGCCCCGAAACCCTCGACGCCCTGCTGACCCACCGTCCGGACGCCGCCGTCGTCGACGTGCGCATGCCGCCGACCCAGTCGGACGAGGGCCTGCAGGCGGCCCTCGCCGCACGCCGGGAGGTACCCGGACTGCCGGTGCTGATCCTCTCCCAGCACGTCGAGCAGCTGTACGCCCGCGAGCTGCTGGCCGACGGCACGGGCGGCATCGGCTACTTCCTCAAGGAGAGCGTGTTCGACGGCGAGCAGTTCGTCGACGCCCTGGAGCGGGTCGCAAAGGGCGGCACGGCCATGGACCCGGCCGTCATCGCCGCGCTGGTCTCCTCCGCCCCCTCGAACCGGCGGCTCGACCGGCTCACCGAGCGCGAGCTGGAGGTGCTCGGCCTGATGGCGGAAGGGCTGTCCAACCAGGCCATCGCGCAGCGGCTGTTCCTCAGCGACAGCGCGATCAGCAAGTACACCACCTCGATGTTCGGCAAGCTCGGGCTCATCGACGACGAGAACGGCAACCGGCGGGTCCTCGCGGTCCTCGCGTACCTCAACAAGCCGTGAAACAAGCCGTGAAACAAGCCGTGAAACAAGCCCTGACCGTCAGGTGGTTGCGGTCTGTGCGGCCGCGTCCGGGGTGTGGCCGTCCTGCGCCTGCCGGGCGCGATCGGCCAGCAGCCGGGCGAACATCGTGAGCCAGGGTGCGGTGACGGCGGCACCCGGCCCGTTGTCGTGCACCGTGAGCACCACGCCGCCGACCCGGACCAGCGCCACCGCCGCCGACGAACCGCGCGTCCGGACGGCGCTCTGGTCGCCGATCCGGGGGAGGGCCACCGCCCCCGAATCCTCGCCGGCGGTGCGGTCGAGCGTCGTGTCGAAGGCCCGGGCGGCGGCCTCGGGGGAGACGAAGGTGACCGCGGTGAACTCCACACTCTGGATGTCCGCCGCACTGAACCGCACGGTGGCGTAGGCAAGTTGCTGATCACAGGAGTCCGGCAGCAGACACGGCACCTCGCCGTTCGTACCCGACCCCGACTCCGGCCCGCTCTGCACCTGCCACCCGCTCGGCATCGCCCGCGCGTCGGGCAGCACGCCCTGCACCAGCGCCGGGTCGCGCAACGGCTGTGCGGCGTGCGCCAGACCGGGCCCGCCCGGCTTCAGCAGCGGGCGCGAGCCCAGGTGGATGCCGATTGCGACCAGGGCGGCGATCAGCACCAGCGCCAGGGCCACCACGATCCCGGCGCTGCCACGGCGCGCGGCGAGGGCCTGGGCCCGGGCGTCCGCCGGGCCGACCCGCAGCTGGACGGTCGTCGGGCCCGTCGTCGGCGGCGCGGTGGGCGGCCCGGTCCGCAACTGGACGGTCGACGGATCGGCGGGCCGCCCCAGCCCGGTCGTCGCCAGGTACTGCGCGAACGCCTCGTCGGAGGCCAGCAGATGGGCGACCGCGGCGGTCAGCTGCGCCCGCGCCCCCACGTCCTTCGGGCTCGCCTCGGCCGAGGCCAGTGCCCGCGCCCCCTCCGGCACCATCCGCAGCCGCGCCCGCACCACGTCCGCCACCGCCTGGTGCGGCCCGCCGACCAGCAGCGCCTCCACGACATCGGGTACCATCCCGCGGCCGTCCCCCATGGCAACTCCCCTTGCCGGACCAGTCGTTGCCTCCACGATCCCGGACCGGCCGGTACTTCGTACGCCCGCCGAAACGGAATGGAGACGCAACTGCAACCGCTCCCGGACGATGACGGGGCCGGTGGGGCGGGTGTGGTGCGTGGGGCACGGTGAACGGGGCCGTGGTGCGTGGCGGCGCGGACCGGCCGCCGTGGCCGCCTCGGCTACCGTCCGCCGGAGGAGCGCCGCCGACGCGGACCGGCAGGGCAGGGCGGCTTCGCGGGCGTCCCCGTCACCGGGGGATGACGGCCAGGGCGGCGATGACCTCCGGCGGCAGGGCCGGGTTGCTCGCGGCGGCTTCGGCGGTGCGGGGGTCGGGCGAGGCCAGGCAGCGGGTGAGGGCCTCGGGGCCGGCCTGGGGGTGGGCCGCGATGGCGCGCAGGGCCTTGACCGGTACCGGTTCGGTGGTGGCGATGCGGTCGAGCAGGGCGGTCGGGGTGTCCGGGTTGGCGGCCACGGCGGTGGCGACCTTGGTGCCGAACCGGTCGAGCAGGGCGGCGAGTTGCGCGGGCCTGAGGCCGGGGTGCGGGGCGACGGCCTTCGCCACCGCGGCGTCCGGGTCGGCGGCGAGCGCGTCCCGTACGGAGGCGGGCAGGTCGCGGTGCCGGGCGACGAGCATCCGCACCCGGGGCTCCGAGGAGCCTGCGAGGTGGGCGAGTTCGGCCGGATCGGCGGTGGCGATCCGGGGGAGCAGGGCCGGCCCGATCCGGACGGCGACGGCGAGCCGCTCGAGCAGGTCGAGCGGTATCCGCGGGTGGAAGGCCAGCCGTCGTCGCACGTCGTAGCCGTCGTCGGTGGCGAGCCGGTGCATCAGCGGCAGGTCGATGCCGGGGTTCTCGGCGAGGTTGCCCCGGATCCAGGGGGTGGGGTCCTCGGCGAGCCGGTGGTAGGTCTCCGCGGACAGCCCCGGGTGCTCGGAGAGCTGGCACCGGACCGACAGGTGGTCGTCGACGTGCCGGGCGGCCGCAGCGCCCGGCGTCGCGGGGTTGCCCGCCGCCTGGCCGCGGACCCGGTCGTCGGCGTCGGCCAGCAGCGCCGTCAGCAGCTCCGGCGGCGCGGCCTCGTTCGCCGCGACCCACCGTCGCACCTCGGCCTCCGGGTGTCCCGCGAGCCGGGCCGACAGGTCAGACCGCAGGGTGTGGCGACCGAACTCGGCCAGCACGTCGGTCTCCTCGTCCTCCGCGAGGAGGTCGGCCACCTCGTCCGGGAGGCCGGGACACGAACCGAGCCGCATCCGGACGTACGGGTCCGGGTCCCGGACCAGCTGCCGCGCCCAGGCCGGATCCCCGCGCCCTTCGTCCAGCAGGGCGAGCGCGACGGCCGGCCGGGCGACCGGATCGATGTCCTCCGCGCGCAGCTGCCCGCCGTAGGCGAGCCGGACGGCGGCGTCCTCGTCGCGTTCGGCGAGCCGTCGGACCTGCTCCGGCGCGAGGTCGGCCCGGTCCGCGAGAGCACAGGCCAGCTCCTCGTCGGCGTCGGTGGCGCGGATGAGGTACCCGAGGAGGTCGCGGGGCAGCGCGGGGTTGAGGGCGACGGCGTACAGCAGGGGCGGCATCCGGGCATTGTGCCCGCTGCCAGGCCGGTCCGCCGCCGATTTCCGGCGGACCCGGCCTGGGGCGGTCGGCCCCCGCCGGGGTGCGGTCAGGCCGTCGGAAGCCGTCGGAAGCCGTCGGGGGCCGTCGGGGGCCGTCGGGGGCCGGCGGGGGGCTCAGGCCACCGGCATGGACATGTACACCGCCCGCCGCCCGTAGCTCGCCGGCACCCCCACCTCCCGGTGCGCCCGGTAGCCGAGCAGCCGCAGCAGGATGTCCGCCCCGCGCACCGCGACCATCGAGATCCGCTCGAACCCCTGCTCGCTCGCCTGCTCCCGGAAGTGCCGCATGAACCCCAGCGCGACGTCCCGCCCGCGCAGGTCCTCGGCGATCACCAGGTCGTGCACGTGCAGGTTTCCCGACTCGTACACCGCCTCCTCCGACCGGCGGAGGTCCGGGCAGCGCAGCGGCGGGTACGGCAGGCTCAGCAGGTAGCCGCGCACGACGCCGCGCTCCTCCAGCACGAAGCAGGTGTCGGGCGAGCTGCGGGCCCGGGACTGCAACGCCTCCCGGCCCTCGGACAGGCCGTCGGCCGCGTAGGCGGCGTGTTCCAGGTCGACCACGGCGTCCCAGTCCGGCTCGGCCAGCAGCCGGATCCGGAGATCCTCGCTCACTCGGCCGGCCCCTACGCGCCGGCGCCGATGCCCTCCGCGCGGGCGCCGATCCCTTCTGCACCGCCGCCGATGCCCTCCGCGCGGGCGGCGGCCACCAGCGCCGCCCAGGCTTCCATCAGCACCGCCCACCGCTCGGCGTCCTCCTGTGCCTCGTCCAGGAGCTGCCGGCGCCGCCCGGCCACCACGTCCGCGATCTCGGCGTACTTGCCGCCCAGTTTGCGGTAGGACCGGTCCAGGACGTCCAGGCAGTGCTCGTTCCCGGCCCGGTCCCAGTCGACGCTGCCCCGCACCAGGCCGAGGATCGGCTCGACCTTCAGCCCGTGCCGCTCGTCCAGCATCCCGCGGTCGAGGTCGATCATCCCGCCGTAGACCGGGTACAGGTACAGCATCGAGAGCAGGAACTTGACGAACCGCATCTGGTAGGAGACGAAGCCGGCGCCGGTGCGGCGCTCGGACGTGTAGTAGTTGACGATGTGGCGGTTGTGGGTGACGCCGGGCAGCCGGGAGTGGACCATGGCGTGCAGCAGGGCGTAGTCGCTGCCGATGGTCTCGATCGAGGGCAGCAGCGGCAGCACCTCGTAGGCCCGGTGGTCCAGGGCGATGTTGCACATGTAGACGTCCCAGATGTCGGGCACGCCGAGGACGGAGTGGTCGGTGCCGAACGGCTCGGCGCCGGCGCCCTTGAAGGAGACGTCCACCATCGCGTCCCGGTCCTCCTCCGACCACACCGGCGGGGTCCACAGGCGCACCACGTCGCGGTAGACGGCCGGGTCCAGCTCGTGGATCTCGCTGATGTCCACGTTGAGTTCGCCGATGAAGGAGCCGCTGACCAGCATCACCGGCTTGTCCGCGTCGGCCGGGTCGAGTTCGGAGCGGGACACGCCGGCCGCCGCCTCGCCGGCCGGCCGGCCGATCGAGAGCAACTCGTGGTGGATCGGGAAGACCTTCCGGCCGTCGAGCTCCTGGAAGTCGGCGTCGTCGTTGCGCAGGTGCGCCGAGGTGCAGCCCAGGGCGGCCGCGCCCAGGAACAGCCGGTTGACGCAGGAACCGTACGCGACGGCCTGCGGGAGCATCAGGTCGAGCAGCAGCTCCGGGTCGGGGGCACCGGAGCGCTCGGCCACCCGGCGCAGGAACTCCCGCTGCTGCGCCTCGCCGAGGTGGTGGACGACCACGCTGGGGGTGGGTGCGAGTGCGCTGACGGCGCCCGCGTTCTCCGCGAATCCGGCGGCGTCGGTGGTGTCGAGGATGAGCAGGTGCACCTCGACGTCGAAGGTGGCGACGGCGTAGGCCGCCTCCTCGGCGAGGTCCGCGATGGTGGCGGCGCAGGGGCGCATGGTGGGCAGGGCGAGGCAGACTCTTTGCATGGCGCGGGTGTCTCCGTCGGATCGTCAGATTCGTTGTCATGGAAGCGAGTTGGGCGCACAGGGAGGCCCTGGGGCGGGCTTCGACCGGTCCGTCGGACTACCGTGGACTAGACCATTTGTGATGTCAACGATTGACAGCCGGGCCTCGGCGGGGTGGAATGCGCCCTCCTCGCGCGGCCGCGGGCCCGGCAGCGTGTCCGGGCCCGCGGCTCGCACGCGAGAGCGAAATCCCCTCGCCGAGTCGAACGGCCGGGCGAGTGTGGGCGGTTCAATGCCGCGTATTGAGCCGTCGGGGTCAATCCGGACCGCCGATGTGCCGATACCGGAAGCGATGTCCTCATGCCGTTGGGAGGAGACCGCAATGCCCGACCCGTGGCTGCCCGGTGCCGAGGTCCACGACCTCGGCGACCACGCGCCGACCGACCAGCAGTACCCGCCGAAGGCCATCGCGCACATCACCTGGGACCGCAACGCGACCGCCGCCGCGCCGCAGGACTGGTGCTCCTACGAGGACCTGGTGAACTACTTCACCGGCAGCGGCGCCGGCGACGCGCCGCACCTGGTCTGGGACCCGTTCAGCGGCCGGACGGCGCAGCTGTTCCCCGCCGACTCCCGCTCGAAGAGCCTGCTCAGCCCGACCGGGAGCCCGACCCGCACCAACCGGGCCGGCCGCGTGGTGATCCAGATCGAGGCGGTGTTCTTCCCCTACTGCCGCTACGGCGGAAAGGTCTACCCGCGGCTGGTCGACACCCCGTGCGCGGGCTGGGACCGGATCCACGCTTGGATCGTCTCCTGGGGCGTCCCCGACGCGTGGCCGATGGGACGCCCGGTCGACTTCTCCGGCCACCGCGACGAGCACGTGTGGGAGACCTGCGGCGGCTGGTACGCGCACGCCCACGTACCGTTCAACGACCACACCGACCCCGGATCCTGGCCCGACCTCACGGCCGGCCCCGGCTCCCCGGACACCCCGCCCTCGCAGCAGCACCCGGTGCCCCCGGCCCGCTACCAGGTCTCCATCAACGGCCTGCCGTACGGCTACGGCGCCCAGGGCTACCAGGTGACGGCGGTCGGGCGGGCGCTCGTCTCGCGCGGCTTCGGCGCCCACTACCACTCCGGCCCCGGGCCGACCTGGACGGACGCGGACACCGAGAACTACGCGGACTACCAGGTGAGTCTGGGCTACTCCGGCCAGGCGGCGGACGGCGTCCCCGGCGAGGGCTCGCTGAACCGGCTGCTCGGCTACATCCCCGGGCAGCGGTCGGTGTCGGTCGCCCACGTGGTCTCCGCCGCGCGGACCGACCCGGGCGCCGAGCAGGGCCACCGGACGTACGGGGCCGAGGTGGCGATCGTGGAGCAGGCGCTGGTGGACGAGGGACTGCTCGAACAGCGCTGGGCGGACGGCTCGTTCGGCAGCCGTACGGTCACCGCGTACGCGGCCTGGCAGCGGCGCTGCGGGTACGAGGCGGGCGCGGCGGACGGCATTCCCGGACAGGCCTCGCTCCACCGGCTGGGCGCGGCGCAGGGCTTCGCGGTGACCGACTGAGCGACGCGGTTCTCCGGGGGTGGTACTCCTGGGGAAGGTGTGTCGGCGCGTCCGGACGAGGGAGCGTACTCGCCCGGGAGTAGCCGAGGTTACTTCCGTCGTCAGATGCCCGATGAGGGGCGGGCGGGAGAGTCTGGGGCCGTTCGCGTGGCCAGACTCGAAGGAGGTACCCGTGCGCTCGTCCAGCGGAGTCAACGGCGCCGGCGGAGCATCCGGCGGCGGGGCCGCCGGATCCAACCGGGTCGTCGGAGCTGTCGCGACGCCCGAACCGGTCCCCGGTGGCAGGCGGCGATCGGCGGATCGCCGCCTGCCACCGAGGGCGCGCAAGCCTCTGGTGGTCCTGCACGTCGTCGCCTCGGTGAGCTGGCTGGCACTGATGCTCTGCCTGCTCACCCTGGCGGTGACGGCGCTGACGACCGGGGACGCCGACCGACTGCGCACCGCCTACCGGGCGATGGGCATGCTCGGCGACGCGCTGGTGCTGCCGCTCAGCCTGCTCACCTTCCTGAGCGGGGTGGCGCTCGGGCTCGGCACGTCCTGGGGCCTGTTCCGCTACTACTGGGTGAGCACCAAGTTCTGGCTGACGCTCGCGGCGATGGCGGCCTCGGTCTTCGCCCTCACCGCCCGGCTGCACGATGCGGTGCGCGTGGTGGACGCGCACCCGTACGGCCCGATCCCGGCGGCGGCGCTCGGCTTCGTCCGCTACAACACGGTGATCGTCCCGGCGGTCGCCCTGTCGCTCTACCTGGTGAACGTCATCCTGTCGGTGTACAAGCCCTGGGGTCGCCGTCGCGTCGCCGCCGCGGGTGCGCGTCAGGGCCGAATACCGGGGGCGGGCGCCTGAGTCGCGGGCCGACGGGTCGCCTGAGCCACGGGCCGTCGGCTCCGGGCTCCGGGGCCCGGCCCGGCGGGAATGCCCGCCAGGTGGGCGCGCGTTGTCCAGCCATGTGACAAGCGCTACGCCCGCCGTCAGGCTCTCCGTGCTCGACCGCTCCCGCACCCGACAGGGCGAGGAGCCGGCCAGGGCGCTGCGGGACACGGTGGACTTCGCCCGCGAGGCCGAGCGGCTCGGGTACCACCGGTTCTGGGTCTCCGAGCACCACGGGGTGCCGGGGGTGGCCGGTTCGGCGCCCACCGTGCTCGCCGCGGCGGTGGCGTCGGCCACCTCGCGGATCCGGGTCGGCACCGGCGGGGTGATGCTGCCCAACCACCGGCCCATGGTGGTGGCCGAGCAGTTCGGGGTGCTCGCCGCGCTGTTCCCCGGCCGGATCGACATGGGCCTCGGCCGCTCGGTGGGGTTCACCGACGGTGTCCGGCGGGCGCTCGGGCGGGAGAAGGACGCGGCGGACGACTTCGGCGCCCAGCTGGCCGAGCTGCTCGGCTACTTCGACGGCTCACAGCAGGTGCACCGCGATGTCCACGCCCGGCCCGCCGAGGGCCTGCACGTGCCGGCCTTCGTGCTGGCCACCGGCGCGGGCGCCGACCTGGCCGCCGACGCCGGGCTGCCGCTGGTCATCGCCGCCGCGCGCGGGGACGACCGGATGCTCGCGGCGATCGACCGCTACCGTGCCCGGTTCCGCCCCTCCGCACGGGCCGCCGAGCCGTACGTGGTGGTCGCGGGGACGGTCGCGGTCGCCGAGACCGCCGAGCGGGCCCACGAGCTGTTGGTCCCGGAGGCCTGGTCCGGCGCGTACTCCCGCACCCACGGCGAGTTCCCGCCGCTGGCCCCCGCCGACGAGATCCGCGCCCGGTCGATGACGGCGCGGGAGCGCGCCGCGTACGAGCAGTCACTCAAGGGCCACATCGCGGGCACTCCGGAGCAGGCCGCCGCCGAACTGGCCGCGCTGGTGGAGCGCAGCGGCGCGGACGAGTTCCTGGTCACCACCAGTACCTACGACCGCACCGCGCTGCTCGACTCCTACCGCCTGCTCGCCGAGGCGGTCGGCCAGGCCCGAACCGGGATGCACGATTTCTGACCAGGCGTGATGACCTGCTACTGTTCTTCTCGTCGAGAGGAAGTGATCTTCCGGAGAGCGAAACTCTCGAGCAGGCGTCAGCGGTGCTACCAGAGCACGTCCTACTTTCAGTAGGAAGAGTCCGTGCAACCCGGGCCTGGCGCTCCACCCGAAGGGGCCCGTTCCGTCCAACGGAACGGGCCCCTTCGTCATGTGCGGTACTCATGACTCTCGCCATGAGCGTTCCTCATGACTCTCGCCATGAGCGTTCCTCATGACTCTCGCCATGAGCGTTCCTCATGACTCTCGCCATGAGCGTTCCTCATGGCCCTCGCCATGAGCGTTCCTCATGGCCCTCGCCATGAGCGTTTCTCATCACCTTCGCCATGAGCGTTCCTCATGGCCGGGGCCGCATGTGTTCGCTTCTCGCGTGGATGTCCCTTTATCGCACTTCGGGGCTCGAAACCCTCCGTGGCGGCCTGGTATCGGCCAAGGTCCCGTGCCAGGTGGCCGAGGAATGCCGCTTCCGAACGATCGACCGGCCAGCGGGTTTGCCCATCGGGCAGGTCTGACGCATCGTCATACCTTGGCCGGAACTGGCCGCTAATGATGTGAATATGCCATTGGAATGTTCGTCATACGGAATCCGGCAGTAGCCTTCCGTGTCGAACCTGCCACTGCTGGTGGCGATCCGGCCGGTGCCGCGCAGCGCCCGGCCGCCCAGACCCCGCGAAGGAGCCGGTGTGCCGGGTATCGACGAATGCCTCTCCGGAGCGATGGCGATCGCCGGAGCACGCGCCGCGAGCCTCGTCGACTGGAGTAGCGGGCTCGCCCTCGGCAGCCTCGGAGACAGCCCGACGGGCGAGCATGAGACCTCCGCCGCCGAGGCAACGGACCTGGTGCGAGCTGCTGTTGAGAGCCAGACCTTCACGGTGGCGGAGGACCGGCGATCCCCGCTGGAGGACATCATCGTCACGGCCGGCCGCAGCTACCACCTGATCCGCTTCATCGACACGGTCTTCGACAGCCGGCTCGTCCTGCACCTCTGGCTGGACCGTACGGAGGGCAACCTCGCCGTCGCCCGCTTCCGCCTCCAGGCGCTGGCCGAGGAACTGGTGCTGGGGTGAACTCGACGTCCGTGACACCCGATCCGCGCCGGCCGCCCGTCGCATTTCGGCCGCCGGCCCGCCCCTCTGCCACCCCCGGGGCTGTGCCCGGAGCCGTTCCCGGAGCCGTCTCCCGGCGGTGGACCGCGTGACCGCCGCCACCGGCACTGCCCCGCCCCCGGAGTGCGCCGCGCCGACGACCCCGGGCGAGGCGCTCGCCCTGCTCGCCGACCGCCGCGCCACTGGCACCCTGCACGGCCCGCTCGGCACCCTCCACCTCGTCGACGGCCAGGTGGTCGGCGCTGAGTCCCCCCGGGCGCCCGGTCTGGCCGACCTGCTCACCGGCTGCGGCCGGATCACCCCCGAGGGCTGGGCGGAGCTCCTCCACGCTCACGGCCCGCGGGCACGGGTCGGGGACGTGCTGGTCGAACGCCGGCTGCTCACCCGGGGAGAGCTCGAACTCGGCCACCTGGGAACGCTGTTCGACGCCGCCTTCTTCGTCCTCGCCGATCCGGGCGGCGGCCTGTGGCGGTTCGAGTCCGACGCCCGGCACTGGCTCGGAACGGTCGCGACGGTCGATCCGGACCGGCTCCGCCGCGAGGTCGAACGCCGACGCCGGCTCCTCGACCGGATCTGGCCCTGGGCGCAGCTCGACACCGCGCCGGTCCGCCCGGTCGAGCACAACCGCCGACCGTCCCACCGCCCGCCCGGCCGTCGGAGCCGCGAGCTGCTCGACCACGCCGACGGTCGAAGAACCCCGGCGGACCTGGCCCGCCTGCTCGGCCGCTCCGGCTTCGGTGTCACGGCGGACATCCGCCGCCTGGCCGCCGCCGGACTGCTCGACGCACTGGGGCCTGCCGCACCACCGCACACCACTGCGCCGCCGGCCGTCGTACCGCATGCCACCGCGCCGCCGGCTGCGGGCCCTGCCGCCACGAGCGGGAGGCCGCCCGGCGGCCTGCACCGCCGGATCCCCGGCGCCACCCTGCGCGGTGTCACGGCGACCGGTGCTCCGGCCGCCGACGCAGCCCAGGTCGGCACTCCGTCCGCCGTGCCGACCGGCCCTCCGTTCGCCGCCCAGGTCGTCGCCCCGATCGCTCCGATCGCCGCTCACGCCCGCCCCGAACGCCAGCCCACCCCGGCAGCGGCCCACCCGCTGACCGTCCCCGACCCGGACATCGCGCTGCTGACCCGGGTCCGAGACCTTCTGGAGGCCCGACTTTGACCCACTCCCCGCCCGCGACCCCGTCGTCCCGGCCATGAGGCGGGCGCTCAAGCAGCGTGTCGGAAGGAGACAACTGATCGCCTTGGAGACCGAGCTGCTCGCCGAACTGCGTGCCTGCAAGCACCGCGTCCCGCACCTCGCGGGCGGCCTGGTGGCCAGCGTGGACGGCCTGCTCGTCGCGCACGACACCCATGGGGTCGAACCCTCCGGCCTGGCCGCGATGACGGCGGCCTCGCTCTCGCTGGCCCAACGGCTCGCCGACACCACCGGCCAGGGCGAGTTCCGGGAGTCGCTGGTGCGTGGCGAGTACGGCTACGTGGCCACCTACGCGGCCGGCGGCAGCTGCGTGCTGACCCTGCTGGCGCACCCGGACGTCAACGTCGGCCGCCTCCACCTGGAGGCCCGTCGCAGCGCCCAGCGCATCGCCGGGCTGCTCAACGACACCCTCCTGCCCAAGGACCCGCGCGACGCGGGCTGACCCGAACCGCCCACGCCACCACCTCGCCACCCCCCGACCTCACGACTTCACCACCCCACAGCCCAGCCACCGAAAGGGAGTTACCCAGATGACCGACGCAGCCGGCGCGCTCAAGCAGGCCATGACCAGCATCGAGGGCGCCATCGGCGCCGCCCTGGTCGACTACAACAGCGGCATGGCGCTCGCCACCCTCGACGGCCCCGGCGGCCTGGACCTCAACGTGGCCGCGGCCGGAAACACCGACGTGGTCCGCGCCAAGATGCGCACCATGGACATGCTCGGGCTGCAGGACGGGATCGAGGACATCCTGATCACCCTGTCCAGCCAGTACCACCTGATCCGTCCGCTCACCGGCCGCACCGGCAAGGGCCTGTTCCTCTACCTCGCCCTGGACAAGGCCCGCGCCAACCTGGCCATGGCCCGCCACCAGCTCGTCAAGATCGAGGCCGACCTCGAGGTCTGACACCCACCGGGCACCGGAGGAGTCCCCGGCGGCGGCTCAGGCCCCGCCGGGCTCCGTCCCCCGCGTCCCCTGGGTCCCCTGCGTCGCGGGCGGCTCGGTCCATCGGACCTCGCCGCCCGGCAGTGCCGCACACGCCACACCCCCGGCGGTCAGCACGCTCCATGGCGCCAGCTGCGCGTGCGGTGGGACGGACAGCGCACCGCCCCCGGCGAAGCCCAGCTCGAGTCCGCCGGCCAGGGTGATCCGGGCGGAGTCGACGGTCCGCCCGACCAGCGCCAGTAGCGCGGTGCTCGGCTGGAAGGTCAGTGCCGGGAAGTAGTGCCCGACCTCCTCCGGCGCGGCGAACGACGGCGCCGCGAAGCGGAATTCGTGCGCCACCCGGACGGTCACCTCGCCGTCCAGCAGCAGGTTCAGCCGCCCGCCCCCGCTGACCGACTCCACCCGACGGCCGGCCAGCACCTCCGTGATCGCGTTCTGCATACCCCCAGTCTGTCCCAACCGGCCTGTCCCAACCGGCCTGTCCCAACCGATCTTGTCCCGACCGGGTCGCAGCCCAGGCACCTGCCCGTCCGCCATCCAGCAGCCCGGACGGCCGGCCGCCCGCAGCCCGCCGGCCGCTCGCTGCCCGTCTGCCCGTCTGCCCGCTATCCGGCGGCCCGGCCGCGCACCAGCTCGACCGGTCCGCCCGTCCCCTCCCGGGCGGCCAGGGCCCCGGCCGTACGGTCCCAGGACGGTCCGCTCAGCAGGGCCCGTGCCTCGGCCGGACCGCAGAGCCGCCACTCCACCAGCTCCGCCTCCTGCAGCACGATCGAATCGAGCATCCCGTCGGTCACCGTGCCCCCGTCGTAGACGTACACCAGCACGGCGGTGTCCCGGCCAGTCGCCGGGTCCGCCCCGGGGTCGGCGGCCGCTCCGGGCTGCCAGTCCAGTGCCAGCAGCGGCCCGGGTTCGACCTCCCACCCCAGCTCCTCGCGGATCTCCCGTCGGGCGCCCGCCCGGGGCGTCTCCCGGTCCGCCTCGACCCCGCCGCCCGGCAGCGTCCAGTACGGCTCCTGTCCGCGCGGCCCGTCCCACGGCCGCAGTCGCACCAGCAGTACCCGCCCGGCGGCGTCGGTGAACAGCGCCCGAGCCTTCGCCCGGATCCGCGGCCGGGTGGCGTAGTAGGTCTGCGGGTCGAGCGGCGGCTCGGGCCGCTGCTCGACCTCCGGGTGCAGTCCGGGGGCGGCGGCCAGGCCGAGGTACTCGGGTACCGGCCCGTCGGCGGGCAGCTCCCGCAGCGTGTGTCCGACCGGCCGGCTGTCCTCCAGCTCCAGCGGCCCGGTCGTGCGCGGTGCCCGTAGGCAGGCCGTCACCCGGCGGGACAGCAGGGGCGGCAGCGCCTGACCCGCCCGTTCGGTGGTCAGCCACGTCCACCCGCCGACCTCGGCCGCGTCCGGCCGGATCGCCGCGGCCTGTCGCTCCGTCAACGGCTCGGCCCAGTACAGGTACGCCACGATCGGCGGACGGCCGTGGCGGAGTACCCAGTCGACGCAGGCCAGCGGCCCCAGGCGGGGCGTGAAACCGAGTTCCTCGGCGATCTCGCGCAGCGCGGTGTCCCGGGGTGAGCGGTCCGTCGGCTCCCACCCGCCGCCGGGAATCGCCACCGGGTGCTTACCGTCGTACGGCAGCCGTACGACCAGCAGCCGCCCGTCCCGGTCCGGGAACAGCACCCCGGCTGCCGCCAGGATCCCCCGACCATCCGTGTCCGCGTTCGCCACCCCGACTCCCTCCGTCATGATCTCCCCGGTTACGACAACTCGGGCCACCTCCATGGTTCCCCCCGGGCCGCCGTGCCGATCACCGCCGGGCCGATCACCACGGGGCCCCGCCCCGTCCGCCGGCCCGCCCGTCACCCCAGGGACGCCAGCGCCTGCGCCGTCGCCCGCGCCATCTGCTCGTCGTGCCGGCCGCTCGCGCCGCGCAGGCGGGCGGCGGTCTCGGCTGCGGCGAGCGCCAGCAGTCCGGGCAGCAGGTCGGTGCTGCGGGCGGCGACCCAGCGGG
Organism: Kitasatospora sp. NPDC034035; assembly: GCF_055575755.1. Lineage (NCBI taxonomy): Bacteria > Bacillati > Actinomycetota > Actinomycetes > Kitasatosporales > Streptomycetaceae > Kitasatospora > Kitasatospora sp. NPDC034035. The sequence goes on from NZ_JBVISA010000026.1 coordinate 112,677, forward strand.
TGCCCTGGGTGGCCATCCACCACAGGTCGGCGGCCGGGCCCGGCGGGGGCTCGGCCGGTGCGGCGGTGGGCGGCGGTCCGAGGGGGTGTCCGGCCTCGGCGAGGAGCCCGTGGAACCGACGGGCGATCAGATGGTGGCCCTCGGCGCTGGGGTGCAGGCGGTCCACGCTCAGCAGGCGCCGCTCCTCCAGCCACGGCAGCTCGGCGAGGTGCAGGTGCACTGCCCGGTGGCGAGTGGTGAGGGCGTGCACCACGGTGTTGACGGCCCGCATCCGTCGGGCGAGCGGGCGGGCGAGCGGCGTCGGGAGGCGGAGCAGGGTGCCGGGGTCGGGCAGGCAGGCGGTCAGCAACACGGCGCCGTGTCCGGACAGTTCACCGAGTGTGGCGTCCAGCTCGAGCGTCGTGCGCCGGATGTCGAAGCCCGCCCGCAGGGTGTCGTTGCCGCCGACCAGCACGGCCGCCAGCTGGGGTCGCAGGATCAGCGCGGTCGGTAGTTGACGGCCCGTCAAGTCAGTGGTGAGCGCACCGCTGTGGGCCAGATTGGTGAACTCGACGTCCCTGCCCTCGGGTGCCAGTGAGCGTGCCAGGACGGCGGCCCAGCCGCGCCACCCTTCGCCCACCGCGTCCCCGACCCCTTCCGTCAGCGAGTCCCCGAGCGCGACGAACCGCGCCAGCTCGCCCGCCGGTGACCGTTCTTCCGCCACCCGGTCAGGGCCGGTGCCGAGCATGCTCATCCCAACCCCCCTCCATCGTGCCGCCGTTCCGCACGCCGTGCGCCGCCAGGAACGCGGCCACCGCCGCGGGCCAGCCGTACCGCTCAGCCTGGGTCCGGGCGGCCGCCCGCCGTACGCCTTCCGGCCGGTCCAGCAACTGGCGTACCGCAGTGGCGAATCCGCCTCCGGTGTCGGTGGCCGCCACCCCGGCGAGCCCGACCAGTCCGGGCAGCGCGGAGGAGCGGCTTACCGCGACCGGTGTCCCGCAGGCCAGGGCCTCCAAGGCGGCGAGCCCGAAGGTCTCCACCGGCCCGGGTGCGAGCACCACGTCCGCGCAGCCCAGCAGCCGGGCCAGTGCCGCGCGCCCGTTCAGGTGCCCGAGGAAGCGCACCGGGAGTCCCAGCCGCGCGGCCCGGTCCGCCAGGCGTCCCCGTAGCGGGCCGGTCCCGGCCACCGCCAGGACGGCGGGCACCCGTCGCGCCCGCAACGCGGCCAGCGCCTCGACCGCCCGCTCGGGCCGCTTCTCCGCCGAGAGCCGCGAGCAGAGCACCAGCAGCACCTCCCGCGGCGCGGCGTACCGGGCCCGCTCGACCGCCCGTTCGGCCTGCGGCAGCGGCCGCATCGCCTCCAGATCCACTCCCAGCGGCGCCCGGGCCAGGTTCGGCGTGCCGATTCGCCGGAATTCCGCCGCCGCCCAGTCGGTGGTGCACACCACCGAGTCGTACCCACGGGCGGTCGCCGCGTTGAGCCGGTCGGCGGCCGCGCTCGCCAGCGGCCCGGGCACGCCCCAGGCGCGCAGCACCCCGGTGGCGCTCTCGTGCGACACCATCACCGAGCGCACCCCGTGCCGCCGCGCCCAGTCGCCGGTCCAGCGCAGCGTGGTGCGGTCGGACACCTCCAGCCGGTCGGGCGAGATCCGGGTCAGCTCGGCGGCCACCGCCCGGCGGTCGGTGAGCAGCCGGTAGCCGCCACTGGCCGGCAGCACCGGCCCCGGCAGGGTGACCACCAGGCCCTGTTCGGTCTCCTCCTCGGAGCGCCGCTCCCCGGGCACGATCAGCACCGGCCGGTGCCCGGCCGCCCGGTACCCGGCGCCCAGGTGCCGCAGCGCGGTGCGCAGCCCGCCGGAGACCGGGGTGACGAAGTTGGCGAGCCGTACGATCGTCAGCGCCTCGCCGTTCTGGGCGGAGCTCATGCCGGCAGCTCCTCCGGCATGGTGTCCGCAGCCGCCGAGTCCTGCGGGGCAGCCGAGTCCTTCGCCGCCGCTGACTTCTTCACGGCCGGTGCGACCGGCTCCGGCGCGAGGGACCCCGCCGGTACGCCCCGGTGCTCCGCCGGTACGCCCCGGTGCTCCGCCGGTACGCCCCGGTACTCCGCCGGCACTCCCTGGTGCTCCGCCAGCACCTCGGTGTAGTGCCGCAGCAGCAGGTCCCCGACCGCCTCCCAGGTGCGCGCGGTCACTTCCGCCCGCCCCGCCTGCCCGTACGAGGCCCGCCGCGCCGGGTCGGCGGCCAGCTCGGTCACCGCCCGGGCCACCGCTGCGCCGTCCCGGGGCGGTACCAGCAGGCCGGTGCGGTGGTGCGCCACCAGGTCCAGCGGGCCGCCCGCCGCCGGGCCGATCACCGGTACCCCGCTCGCCATCGCCTCCTGGATGGTCTGACAGAAGGTCTCCAGCGGGCCGGTGTGCACGAACACGTCCAGCGTCGCGAAGCAGCGCGCCAGTTCCTCACCCGTCCGGCGGCCCAGGAACACCGCGCCGGGCATCGAGGCCTTCAGCCCGGGGGCGGACGGCCCGTCCCCGACGATCACCACCCGTACCCCGGGCAGCGCCGACGCCGCGGCCAGCAGGTCGACCCGCTTCTCCGGCGCCAGCCGTCCGACATACCCGACCAGCACCTCCCCACCCGGCGCGAGCGCCCGGTGCAGCGCCTCGTCCCGGTGCCGGGGATGGAACCGCGCCGAGTCCACCCCGCGCGGCCACAGCTGCACCCGGGGCACCCCGTGCGCCGTGAGGTCCTGCGCGGCCGGGGTGGAGGGCGCCAGCGTACGGGCGGCCGCCCGGTGCACGGCCCGGATCCGCCGCCACGCGGCGGCCTCCCCGAGCCCCCGCCCGGCCCGGTAGGCGTGCGCGTACCCGGCGAGGTCCGTCTGGTACACGGCCACGGCGGGCACCCCGAGCCGCGCCGCCACCTGCCCCCCGCGCGCCCCGAGCACGAACGGACTGGCCAGGTGCACGATGTCCGGCCGGTGCCCCGCGACCGCCGCCGCCAGCTGTCGGCTCGGCAACGCGATCCGCACCTGCGGATACCCCGGCAGCGGCATCGACGGAATGCGCACCACGGGGATCTCCGCCGCCTCGGCACTCCCGAAGGACTCCGGCGGGCACTCCGCGCCCCGCGCCGGCGCGGGGGTGACGACAAGGGGCTGATGGCCCCGGCGGACCAGATGCTCGGCCGTCCGCAGCACGCTGTGGGCGACCCCGTTGACCTCGGGCGGGAAGGATTCGGTGACGATGACGACACGCATGCCAGTGTTCTGTCCGGGTCCGGCGTGCACCCGGCCAAAGGGATCTGTCGTACAAGCGAACGCGGGTCGGCGATTTGCACCGCCGACCCGCGTCCCCTGCTACTTGCTACCTGCCACCCGCTGCAGCCCCGGCCTCACATCGACCCGGCCGCCTCCTTGAGCTCCGCGTACGGGGCGAGCTTGCGGATCGACTCGATGCTCCGCAGGCAGTCGTCCTTGCTCTCCTCCGGGTCTCCGGTCACCACGACCGACCCGTTGCTCGCCTTGAGTCGGAACCGGTGCATCCCGCTCTCGTCCGTGTACAGCTCGAATCTACCCGCCATGCCGGTAACTGCCTTTCGCTCGGTTGACCCCCTGGCACCGCACCGTAGGCGCGACCTCGTCGCGCCGCCCGTCAGCCGCGCCGTTCGAGTGGGCGCGGAATCGACGGCGCGGCAGGGTGCAGGGGGGCGCAGCGGTGGCCCGGCGCGGGGTGCGCCGGGCCAGCGGGGCGGAGCGGGGGTGGGTCAGCAGCCGTTGAGGATGCCGGTGAGCGCGGTCTTCTCGGCGCTGTCGACGCCGAGGCCGTAGTCCTGCTTGACCTGCACCCGGGCGCGGGCGTAGGTGCAGCGGTAGGAGGCCTGGAGGAGCCACTCGGCGGGGTCGCGGTCGCCCTTGGAGCGGTTGCTGCCGGCGGAGACCAGGAGCAGTTGGGGGCGGGTGACGTCGTTGGCGAAGGCCTGGCGCCTGGCGCCGGGCGGTGGTCCAGGACCAGGCGCCGGAGGCCCAGGCTTCGGCGAGCGGCACCGGCGTGTGGACGCGGTGGGGGCCATGGCGAACGCTCCATCATCTCATCGGATGAGTCGCTGAGTTGCGTGCGCCAGTGTGGCGACCCCGCCCGTCGCCTACGCGGGTGGACCAGGGACGTGGAATCCTCGTGGACATCGGACACGTGCCGGACAAGTCCAGTGCCCGGTAAGGGCGTTCACCGCCGTTCCCGGGTTCAGCCGCGGCGTCGGCCCGCCATCCAGACGTAGACCAGGATCCCCGCGAAGAGGAACAGGACACCCTGGTAGACGGCGGCGTAGCCGGCGCCGGCGAGGAGCCAGAGGGAGAAGGCGAAGGCGCCGAGCCCGAGGACGGCGTCCCGGACGAGCCGGCCGTTGTCCACCTTGTCGGTGGCGCCGCGGACCAGCCAGTACAGCTGTGCGGCGGTGGAGAGCAGGTACGGGACGGTCGCGGTGAAGGTGGTGACCAGCACCAGGAGTTCGAAGGCTCCCTTCGCGCCGCTGGCGAAGTTGAGGACGGTCAGTGCCGAGGCCAGGGCGACGCTCACCACCACACCGAAGGTCGGCACGCCGCGCCGCTCCTTTCCGAAGGCGGCCGGGAAGAGGCCGTCCTTGGCTGCCGCGTACGGGGCCTGGGCTGCCAGCAGGGTCCAGCCGTTGAGGGCGCCGGTCATCGAGACCAGCGCGGCGACGGCGATCGCCGTGCCGCCCCAGGAGCCGCCGAACATGGCGTCCACGGCATCCGAGAACGGCGCGGTGGAGTGGACGAGCCGCTCGTGCGCGACGCTGCCGAAGACCGCGAGCGTGCCCAGCAGGTAGACCACCGCCGCACCGGCGGTGCCGAGCACACTGGCCCGGCCGACGTTGCGCTCCGGGTCGCGGACGTTGCCCGCGCTCATCGCGGCCGACTCCACGCCCAGGTAGCTGAACAACAGGATCGCCGCGGCGGCGGTCATGCCGCCCGCCCAGCCCTGGCCGTTTCCGTCGAAGGGGCCGAGGTTCTTCGGGTCGAAGAAGAACAGGCCACCCACCGAGACCAGCAGCAGCGGGATGAACTTCAGGACGGTGGAGACGAGTTGGACGGCCCCGACGTACCGGGTCCCGGCCAGGTTCGCCAGCGCGGGCAGCCACTGGAAGGCCAGTGCGGCCGTGATGCTGAACGCGGTGGAGTGGCCGACGGGCAGCAGCACGTCCAGGTAGCCGACGGCGGCCACGGCGAGCGCGGCGTTGCTGACCCAGGTGGTGATCCAGTACGACCAGGCGGACAGGAAGCCCGCGAAGTCCCCGAAGGCCTCGCGGGCGTAGACGTACGGCCCGCCGGTGCGCGGGGTGCGCCGTGCCAGCTGCCCGAAGACCAGTGCCAGCGCGATCGCGCCCACGGTGAGCACCGCGAAGGAGGCCAGGCTGACGGTCCCGTACGGGGCCACGGCGGCCGGGATCATGAAGATGCCGCCGCCGATGATGTTGCCCATCACCAGGGCGGTCGCGGCCGCCGGCCCGAAGCGGCCGTTCTTCGAAGCGGTGGGGTCGACCGGGGCCGGGGTCTCCGGGCGGCTCGGTCGGGTCGCCTGCTTGGTCGCGGCGGGGCTGGTCTGCATGAGGGTGGTGCGCCTTTCGTGGTCCTGCCCGTGCTCCGGCGGCGCGCTCGGTGGAGCGTGCGGAGTGTGCGGAGCGGCCGTTCATGCTCGGACCGGGCGGTACCTTGCACCAAATCGACGGGATTTGTTCAGTTTGTCGAGTGCCTCACCGCAAGACTTGCGGTCGCACGGCGGCCTGACGGGCACTCGTCCGGCGCCGTCCGTCCGCCCGCTCGACCTCCTGCTCGACCGTCTGCTCGACAGCCCGCTCGACCCCGCTCGCCCACCCGCCCGCCCGCATCCGCGAACGGCCCCCCGGTTCGTCCGGCAGGGGGAGTTGCGTCATCCGAATGCCTCAGTCGGGTTGCGATGAAGGCGGGTTCGTGCGCGTTCGTGTGCAAACCTGTGCCGGTGCCGCGGGCCGGCCGGGTGTGCTTGTGGCCGGCTCTGGGGCGCTTCTCCTTCCATGCCAGAGACCACCCAAAGGACATCTGATGTCGCTTCGTGGAAACGTCCGCAAGCTCGCCGTGATCGCCGCCGTGACGGGTGCCGCCGCCTTCGCCGCGCCGGTGCCGGCGATGGCCGGTTGGCACGCGTCGGACTCGTCCAGCTCGTCGACCTCGGCGAGCCTGGAGTCGGGTTCGGCCGGTGTCGGCCTGTTCGGCCCGCACGCCAAGTGGCTCAACGCTCACGAGCACACCGACGACAAGTGCACCGGCGACTGCTGATCGAGGGCTGATCGACGGCTGAGCCCGGGAACCGCCGCGACGGTTCCCGGGCTCACCGCTGTCCTCTCACTGCCGTCTGCTCACCGCTGTCTGCTCACCGCCGTCTGCGCACGGCTCACGGCTGTCTGGTCAGCCGAGCCTCCGGGACCAGGGCGGGCCGGGACAGCTGCCCCGGCCACCACATGTGCCGGTCGAGGTCCATGGTGAGCGCCGTGACCAGCACCGAGCGCACCACCAGGGTGTCGAGCAGCACGCCGAGGGCCACCGCGAAGCCGATCTCGGCGAAGCCCACGATCGGCAGGGTGCCGAGGACGGCGAAGGTGCTGGCCAGGATCAGGCCGGCCGAGGTGATCACCCCGCCGGTGGCGGACAGCCCGTTCAACGCCCCCTGCCGGGTGCCGTGCTGGGCGGACTCCTCGCGGACCCGGGTCGTCAGGAAGATGTTGTAGTCGATCCCCAGCGCGACCAGGAAGACGAAGACGAACAGCGGGAACGCGTTGTCCTGGCCCTGGAAGTGGAAGACGTTCGCGAAGAAGAACGCGCTGATCCCGAGCGCCGCCGCGTACGAGAGCACCACGGTCGCGATCAGCACCAGCGGCGCCGTGACGGCCCGCAGCAGTACGGCCAGGATCAGCAGCACCACGCCGAGGATGAGCGGGATGATCGCCCGGTTGTCGTTCCCGGAGGCGCGTCCGGCGTCCAGGACGACGGCGGTGTTGCCGCCGACCTTGGCGTCCGCGTTCGGTACGGCGTGCACGGCGTCGCGCACCCGGTCGACGGTGTCCTTGGCGGCCTGGCTGTCCGGCGGGTCGGTGAGGGTGGCCTGGAACAGGGCCTGCCCGTCGTGGAGGACCGGCGGCGTGGTGGCCGCCACCCCGGTCGTGGTCCGGGCCGCTTCCCGGACGGCGGGGGCCCCGGCGCCGGTGGAGATGATGGTGAGCGGCGCGCCCGTCCCGCCGGGGAAGTGCTGCTGCAGCACCTGCTGGCCGACCACCGAGTCCGGCTTGCCGGTGAAGGTCCCGGCGGTGCTGAGGCCGTTGGCGTCGAGCGAGACCAGCCCGACGCAGCACGCCGCGAGCGCCAGCGCCGTCCCCACCCACACCTTGCGGGGCCGCCGGCCGATCCATCCCCCGATGTGCGCCCAGCGGCCGGTCCTGGTCGGCTCCGGCGTGCCGTACCCGGGCCGGACCGGCCAGAACACCCAGCGGCCGACGATCACCAGCAGCGCCGGCAGCAGGGTGAGCATGGCCACGAGGGCGACCAGGACGCCGATCGCGCAGACCGGGCCGAGGCCGCTGGTGGAGTTCATCTCGGCGATGAGCAGGCAGAGCATGGAGGCGATCACGGTCGCGGAGGAGGCCAGGATGGCGGGCCCGGCCCGGTGCAGGGCGAAGGCCATCGCCTCGTGCCGGTCCTGGTGGCGGCGCAGCTCCTCGCGGTAGCGGGCGGTGATCAGCAGCGCGTAGTCCGTCCCGGCGCCGAGCACCAGGACGATCAGGATGCCGGCGCTCTGCGCGTTGACGGTCAGGCCGGCGTGCTTGGCGAGCAGGTAGATGAACGCCTCGGCGACGGTCAGCGCCCCGGCCGCCGAGACCAGCGGCAGGATCCACAGCACCGGGCTGCGGTAGGTGAGCAGCAGCAGGATGATCACGACGCTGATGGTGGCGACGAGCAGTGAGCTGTCGATGCCCGCGAAGGCCTTGGCCTGGTCGGCGGCGACGCCACCGGGGCCTGTCACGTGGGTGGTCATGCCGTGGCTGCCGGCGGCGGCGGTCTGGCGCAGCTGGTCGACGGCGGGCTTCAGGTCGTTCCAGCCGTTGGTGCCGATGTCGATCGGCACGATGGTCTGCATCGCCTGCCCGTCGGCGGAGAGCACGGGGCCGATCACCGGTCCGACGACGTGCGGTACGGCGGCGAACTCGACGGCCTCACGGGTGGCCTCGGCCCGGTCGAGGGGGGTGATGCCGCCGGTCCGCTGGTACACCACGACGGCCTGGGCGGTGTCCACCGGCTGGAAGGTGCGCTGCTCGTTCAGCACCCGGGTGGACTCGGCGTTGCCGGGCAGCCAGCTGGACGCCTGGTTGTCCTCGGCGCCCATGAGCTTGCCGGCCAGCGGGCCGACGGCCACCAGCAGCACCAGCCACAGGGCGAGCACCACCCATTTGCTGTGGCGTCCGCACGGCAGCGCGGCGAGTTTCCGGGTCGGAGACATGGACGACCCCCAGGAAGGCCGGCGGCAGGGACTCGGATCAGCCTCGCACCGGCCCCGGGATCCGGCAGCTCCAGTCGCGGCCATGTGGCGGTCACACGCGACCCCGCCGAGTGGCGGTCACACGCACGCGATCCGCGGCGTGGCGGTCACACGCGACGTGCCGCCCGCGCCCTCAGAGGCGGACCGCCGCCCGCTCCCGCAGCTCCTTCAGCACCGCGATGTCCAGCGCGTGCCCGGTGCCGTCCCCGCCGTGCTTGCGGTCCGGGGTCTCCACCAGCAGTGGCACGCCGGCCGTCTCCGGGTGCTCGAACAGCTCGCGGAACGGCTCCGCGCCGATCATCCCGGCGCCGATGTTGGCGTGCCGGTCCTTGCGGGCGCCGACCACGTCCTCGGAGTCATTGGCGTGGATCAGCCGCAGCCGGCCCGGACCGGCGGCGGAGGCCAGGGCGTCCAGCGCGGCCGTCACCCCACCGGGTACCGCCAGGTCGTGCCCGGCCGCGAAGGCGTGGCAGGTGTCCAGGCAAACTCCCACCTTCGGGTGACCGTCCAGCGCCGCCACGTACTCGGCCAGCTCCTCCAGCCGTGAGCAGAGCGAGCTGCCCTGGCCTGCGGTCGGCTCCAGCAGCAGCCACGGCGCGTCCTCGCCGAGCGCGTCGAGTTCGTCCAGCAGCGGCCGGACGTCCGCGCGGACCTGCGCCATCGCCTCGGCCCGGCGCGAGCCGCCGCCGGGCGCCGTGCCGACCGCCGAGCCGGTGTGCAGCACGACACCGAGTGCGCCGATGGAGTGGCCCCGGCGCAGCGAGTGGCGCAGCGAGTCGGCCGAGCGCTCGCGGGTGGCCGGGTTGTCCGAGCCGAAGTTGATCAGGTAGGGCGCGTGCACCCAGGCGGGGATGGACCCCTCGGCGCAGGCGACGCGGAACTCCTCGTCCTGCGCCGGGTTACCCGGGGGAGTGGCCCAGCCGCGCGGGTTGGCCACGAACACCTGCACCGTCTCGGCGCCGACCCGCCGCGCGTACGCCAGGCCCGTCCCGGCCAGCCCCCGAGCGGCCACCGGGACGTGGGCACCGATCGGGTTGCGGGCGGTGGCGACGGGCGGTACGAGCGCGGTGGTCATGGCCCCGAGCATGTCACGCGACCGGACGACGGTGTCGGGCAGGCCGGAACGGGCGCCCGACGGCAGGGCTTCCCGAGGCCTGGCGAAACGATCCTCTGTACTCCATCGAGTGAATTGTGCGCCGAAAGGACGGACCACGACGCCCCAACTCCGTCACGATCCGTGACCACATGGACTCCGCGCCCCCTGAGGAGGCAGCCGTGACCACCGCCGAACCCGCCGAGACCGTCGACCTGCGCGCCGACCACCTGATCCGCGACCCCTTCACCGCCTTCGCCGAGCTGCGCGAACGCGCCCCGCTCGCCCGCGCCACCATCCCCGGCGTGGACCCGTTCTGGATCGCCGTCCGCTACCAGGACGTCCGCACCGTGCTGTCGGACCCGCGCTTCGCCAACAACGTGAGCACCGTCGACCACCCGGCGGACCCGGCGGAAACGCCGGACCCGGCAAACGCGCAGGACCCGCAGGACGCGCAGGTCCCGGCCGAGGCGCTCACCCCCGCCCACCGCACCGAACAGGTCTGGCGCGCCCGCGGCATGCCGCCCGAGTGCGCCAAGTACCTGCGCGCCGGCGTCTTCGACGCGGACGGCGCCCGGCACCGCCGGATGCGCGGCCTGGTGCACCCCGCCTTCACGGCCGGCGCGGTCGAGCGCCTGCGCCCCCGGATCGAACGGCTCGCCGAGGAGTACGCCCGGGCGCTGGCCGAGCACGCCGATCGGGACGGCGTGGTCGACCTGGTCGCGCACTTCGCCTACCCGCTGCCCGTCACGGTGATCTGCGAGCTGCTCGGCATCCCCGAGCCCGACCGCCCGCAGTGGCGCCGCTGGAGCTCCTACCTCGGCCGGGGCGCCGGGCCCGGCCTGGACGAGGCGCTGCGCGCCATGGTGGCCGCCGCCCGCGAGCTGATCGAGCGCCGGCGCGCCGAACCGGCCGCGGGCCTGCTCTCCCGGCTGGCCGCCGCCGAGGGCGACACCGTCGACCCGGTCGAGACCGTCTCGCTGATCCTCAACCTGATCGTGGCCGGGCACGAGACCACCGCCACCCTGATCGGCAACGGTACGGCCGCCCTGCTCGCCCACCCCGAGCAGCTGGCACTGGTCCGCGCCGACCCGGGGCGGCTGCCCGCCGCCGTCGACGAGCTGATGCGCTGGTGCGGCCCGACCATCGGTGGGGTGCCGCGCTACGCGACGGAGGACCTCACCCTGGCCGGCACCCTGATCCGCAAGGGCGAGGCGGTGATGCCGATCCTCGCCGGGGCCAACCACGACCCGCGGGTCTACGCCGAGCCGGAACGCCTCGACATCTGCCGGGCGGACGCGCCGGACCACGACGGACACCACGACGCGCACCTCGGCTTCGGCCACGGCACCCACCGCTGCCTGGGCGCGGCACTGGCGCACGAGGAGGCGGTGGTCGCCTTCGGCGCGCTGCTGCGCACGTACCCGCAGCTGGCCCTCGCGGTCGGACCGGAGGCCGTCGATCGCGGCCCGAACCCGGCCGCCTGGCACCTCGCCGCCCTGCCCGTACGGCTCGGCCCGCGGGCCCCGGCCGAGGGCTGAGCGGACCCCGGAGCCGGAACACCCCGCGCCCGACCCGTCCCACGCGTGACCGCCTCGCGCCCGACCGCACCCGCGGTCGGGCGCGTCGTCATGTCCGCCCGCGGCGCGCCACGCCGGGCCGTCCCACTCCCGGCCGACGCCCCGTCAGTCCCGCAGCCCAGCCCTGGTGGCGGCCCCACCCGGGCGACCGTACCGTCGACTCGGCCGCACCCACCGGCCGTCACCGCCCGCACACGGCGCGTCAGCCCGTACCGCCGGACCGGGCCGCACACCGCGACACCCCGACGACACCACCCGACGACACAGCCCCGACGACACCCCACCAAGCCATCACCACGAACACCGCGCGCGCCGAAAGACAGGTCACCACTCATGCCCACGCGACGGATCCACCACCTCGCCGCGGCCACCGCGGCCGCCACCGCCCTGACCACCGCCCTCACCACGCTGGCCGCCGCGCCCGCGGCCCACGCCATCGACATCGGCCCGATGCACCTCGTCCGGCCGGGCGAATCGATTCAGCAGGCCGTCGACGCCGCCCACCCCGGCGACACCGTCCTGCTGCTCCCCGGCACCTACCGGGGCAGCGTCCGCATCACCACCCCCGGCCTCACCCTGCGCGGCTCCGGCCCCGACAGCGTGATCACCCCCGGCAGCGGTACGGAGAACGCCTGCGCCACCGCCGGGCACGGCGTCTGCGTGGTCGGCACCGAGGCGAAGCCGCTGCCCGACGTCACGATCGAGGCCCTCGCCGTCACCGGCTTCGCCAAGAACGGCATCGACGCCAGCGGCACCACCGGCCTGACCGTCCGCCGCACCTACGTCCACGACAACGCCCAGCAGGGCATCAGCCAGGAGATGTCCACCCGGGCCGCCATCCTCGGCAACCGCTCCACCGACAACGGCCAGTCCGGTGTCTTCCTCGCCAACTACGCCTACCGCGAGGGCGGCGCGCCCGACACCGGCGGCACCGTGGTCGAGGGCAACGAGCTGACCGGCAACCGGGTCGGCGTCACCGTCCGCCGGCTGCGCGGGCTGGCCGTCCAGGACAACGACATCAGCGGCAACTGCGGCGGTGTCTTCGTCGTCGGCGACGAGGGCGTGCCCCGCGCCGGAAACCTGGACGTGCGGCGCAACAAGGTCGTCGCCAACAACAAGTTCTGCGCGGCGAACCCGCGCCTGGGAGCAATCCAGGGCGCAGGCATCGTGCTCACCGGGACCGAGGACACCCGGGTCACCGACAACGAGGTCCGCGACAACACGGGCACCTCGGACTTCTCCGGCGGCATCGTCCTCTTCAAGAGCGTCGTCGGCATCTCCAACGCCCGGGCCGTGGTCACCGACAACCACCTGCGCGGCAACGGCCCCGCCGACCTCGCCGACCGCGACGCCGGCGCGGGCAACACCTTCGCCCGCAACACCTGCGAACGCTCCGAGCCGTCCGGCCGCTGCTGAGCACCCCGACCCGCCCGCCGCTCACCCCGACCTCTCGCCGCCCACCCCCCCCAAGGACCGCCCATGACCACCGCACCCGCCCACGCCAGTCCGCAGGCCGCGATGCGCCTGCGCGAGCTCGTCTTCGGTGCCGCCTGCGCCGCCGCCGTCCGCGCGGCCGCCCGCCTTGGTGTCGCCGACGCGCTCGGCGACACCCCAACCGCCGTGACCGACCTCGCCGCCGCGCTCGACACCGAGCCCCGCCAGCTGCGCCGCCTGCTGCGCGCGCTCACCTGCTACGGCATCTTCGCCGAGAGCGGCGACGACCGCTTCGAGCACACCGAGATGTCCCGCCTGCTGCGCGAGGACGCCCCCAACTCCCTGCGCTACATCTCCCTCTGGTGCACCGAGCCGTGGACCTGGGAGGCCTGGCCGAAGCTGGACGAGGCGGTCCGTTCCGGCCGCAACGTCTTCCCGGAGCTGTTCGGCAAGGAGTTCTTCGACTACCTGCACAGCGACGGCGGCGACTCGGCGAAGGTCTTCGACAAGGCGATGACCACCTCCAGCCGCCAGTCCGCCCAGGACTTCGCCGAGTACCTGGACCTCACCGGCGTCGACTCGGTCGTCGACATCGGCGGCGGCCAGGGCCACGTGCTGGCCAGCCTGCTCGAGAAGGTCCCGGCACTGCACGGCACGCTGCTCGACCTGCCCAAGGTCGTCGCCGGTGCCGACCCCCGGCTGCGGGACGGCGGCGTCTTCTCCGCCCGCGCCCGTCTGGTGCCGGGCGACTGCCGGGTGGACATCCCGGTCCGCGCCGACCTCTACATCATCAAGAACATCCTGGAGTGGGACGACGAGAGCACCCGCCGCACCCTTGCCAACGTGATGAAGGCGGCCCGCCCCGGCGCCCGCGTGGTGGTCGTGGAGAACCTCGTCGACAACAGTCCGTCGATGCGCTTCACCACCGCCATGGACCTGCTGCTGATGCTCAACGTGGGCGGTGCCAAGCACTCCGAGGAGAGCATGGTCCGGCTGATGGAGGAGGCCGGTCTGACGGTCACCGAGGTCTGCCCGGTCAACCCCTACCTGCACGCCTTCGAGGCCACCGTCCGCGGCTGACGCGGACGCCGTCACGCTGCACCCACCGCACACGCCGACCGCCGGCCCCCGCATCCCGGGGCCGGCGGTCGTCGTCTGCGTGCGCGGCCTCGGACTTTCAGCGCTGCCGGTCTTCACCGCTGCAGGCCTTCACCGCTGCAGGCTTTCGGCGCTTCAGGCCTTGTGCGAGGACTCCAGGTGGGCGAAGACCACCACGTTGTCCAGGTAGTCCCGCCGCTTCTTGTCGTACACGCCGCCGCAGGTGATCAGCCGCAGCTGGGCGTCGGGCGCCTTGCCGTACACCTTCTGGTCGGGGAAGGCGTCCTTGGCGAAGGTCTCCACCGAGTCCACCGTGAAGACCGCGACCGTGCCGTCCGCGCGGCTCACCTCGACCTTGTTGCCCGGCAGCAGCAGGCTCAGCAGCAGGAACACCGCCGGGCCCTTGGTGGTGTCCACGTGTCCGGCGACGACCGCGCTGCCGCGCTCGCCCGGGGTCGCGCCGTCCCGGTACCAGCCGACCAGGTTCTTGTCGTCCGGCGGCGGCGCGTTGAGCTGGCCGGCCGGGCCGAGGGTCAGCTCGGTGAACGGCGCGTCCACGGCGATCTGCGGGATCCGCAGCCGGGTCGGCTTGGCGCGCTTGAGTACCGGAGCCCCCGGCGCGGCCGCCGCGGGCGGCGGGGAGGCGGCGGCCGGCGGCCCGGGGACGGCCGGCGCGGTGGCCGCCGGGGGAGCGGCCTGGGTGGCCGCCGCGTCCGTGCTCGGCTCGGTGTCCACCGAGTTGTAGATCAGCAGCAGCCCGACCGCTGCCGCGCCCATCCCGGCGCGCAGCAGCCGGGGCATTCCAGAGGCGGGACCGCCCGTCATTCCTGTCCTCCGCTCAACCGGTTCCGAACGGCCCGCCGCCCCCGGTACGCCTCACCCCGGCCGGGGTGAGGCGCCCGGAGGCGGCGGGAAGCAGCGCGTCGGGCCTCAGGCGACCGCGCCGGAGGCACGGCGGCCGCGGCGCAGGGCGTAGGCGCCGGCCCCGAGGCCGCCGAGCAGCAGCACCGCGCCGGAGGCGAGCCCGCCGCCGGACAGCGCCAGACCGCCGCCACCGGTGTGCACGCCGCCGTGTGGGGTCTTGTGGTCCTCGTCCTTGGCTTCGGTGCCCTTGTGCTCTCCGGAGCCCTTCGGCTCCTCCATGCCCTTGTGCTCCTCGGAGGCGGCGCCCTTCTTGTCGTCCGCGGCCTTCGGGGCGCTGTCGGATGTGCCCTTGTCGGCGGGCTTGTCCTGCTTCTCCTGCCAGGTGAGGTTCTTGCCCTGATCGGAGGAGCCGTCGGCGAAGGCCAGGGGGGCACCGACGGTGAGGACGGCGGCGACGGCCGCCCCGGCGAGCAGCGTGCGTGCAGAACGCATGAGGATGATCCTTCCGGCGCGCGGACCCGCGACTGCCGACACGGTGCCGGGCAAGGGGGCTCGCGGGTGGTGCGCCTGATCCACCGTCAACCACCGTGGCGCCGCCTGCCACCGGAGCGTGGCAGTGTCGCTGCGGACTGTGCGCCCTTCGGGTGGAGTCCCGGGTGTGTTCACCCGGCTGCCCGGGCGATCCGGGTGAATCCGGGTGAGCCCGGGGTGAATCCGGTGACGAGCCGACATGGGAGCACGCCCAGGGGCGGGGCGGCGCACGTGGGCCCGCCCCCGGCGCACGGCCGGGGGCGGGCCCATCGGGACACGCCGGTCAGCGGTCCCAGCGGTAGAACTCCCGCGCCATCGCGTCCTTCGGCTCGCGCCAGGTGGCCGGGTCGTAGGCCTGGACGAAGGCGGTCAGCCGGTCGCTGACGGTCCGGAACTCGGGGTGCCCGATGACCTTGGCGACGGCCGGGCCCGGCGGGCGGTCGGCCTCGATCAGGTGCAGGTAGACGTCGCCGAACTGGAAGAGGCTGCGGCCGGTGACACCGATCAGGTGCGGCAGCTCGCCCTGGTCGGACTCGGCGAACACCTCGGCGATGTCCGGCGCCGCCTCGGGCTTCATCCGGGCGACGATCAGGGCCCGGTGCGGGCCGCTCACAGCTCCGCCGCCCGCTTCTCGACCTTCTCGCGGATCAGCTGCATCTGGATCCGCGAGTTCTTGTTGATGTGGTTGACCATGCCGTCGTCGTCGACCGGGGCGGTGGGCTTCATCGCGAAGTCCTGGACCCAGCGCATCCTGGTGCCGGCCGGGACCTCCGCGTACTCCCAGCGGATGTCCATGAACTCGAACGGGCCGGGCTCGACCCGGCGGGCGTTCACCGCCAGCGAGGACTTGTCGGTGGTGCGCTCGGAGACCCAGCTCCACACCTGGCCGTTCTCGTCCGGGTGCATGGTGAGCCGGAACTGCACGCGGTCGCCCTCGCGCTCCAGGACCTCGACCGAGGCGTACTCGCTGAACAGGTCCGGCCAGTTCTCCAGGTCGTTGGTGATCTCCCAGACCAGGTCGAGCGGCGCGGCGATGACGATCTCGTTGTCGGTGTGTCCGGGCATCTCAGGCACCAGCCTTCGCGGAGAGGGAGGAGTTGACCAGCTCGAGGAACTCGGCCGGGGTCTTGGCGGATTCGGCGCCGGAGGTGACCTTGAGGTTGTGCCGGTTCTCCAACTCGCCGACGACGCCGAGCAGTCCGAGCGAGTCGACGCCGAACGCGTCGAACTGCGCGCCCGACTTCGCCAGGGCGTCCGGGTCGACGCTGACGCCTGCCCGGGCCTGCAGCAGGGCGGCGAGTTCCGGATAGCCGAGGGTGTTGCTCATGGGGGTGTCGCTCACGGGGTTTCCCTTCGGGGTGTGACGGAGTTGTTCAGGAGCCCTCCCCGCGCCGGAGCACCAGCGCGGAGTTGGAGCCCATCAGCCCGCGGCTGAGCACCAGGGCGGTGCGCAGCTCGGCCGGGCGGGCGCGGCCGGTCACCAGGGCGAGGTCGTGGCAGACCTCGGTGACGTTGGGGGTGGGCGGCAGGACGCCGTCCTCCATGGCCAGCACGGCGGCGGTCACGTCCAGCATCGGGGCGCCGCAGTAGGCCCGGCCGGTGCCGGTCTTGGGCACGGTGACCGGGACGCGTTCGGCGGCCGGGCCGAGCGCGTCGGCCAGCGCCAGCGCCTCCGCCCGGTCGGCGGCGGGCACGCCCAGCGCGTCCGCGAAGACCACGTCGATCTCCTCGGGCGCGATCCGGGCCTCGTCCAGCGCGATCCGGATGGCGGCGGCCAGTCCCTCCCGGGACTCCTGCCAGCGGGAAGCCCCGGTGAAGGTGGCGCCGTGCCCGGCCAGGTGCGCGCGGACGGTGGCGCCGCGCCGCAGGGCCGTCTGCTCGTCCTCGAGCATCAGCATCGCGCCGCCCTCGGCGGGGGCGAAGCCGCAGGCCCGCGCGGTGAACGGCAGGTAGGCCTCCTCGGCCCGCTCGGCCAGGCTCAGCTCGGGGTAGCCGAGCTGGCAGACCATCGAGTACGGCGCCAGCGGGGCCTCGGCGGCGCCGACCACCACCGCGTCGGTGCCGCGCGCGATCGAGCGGGCGGCGTGTGCGAGGGCGTCCAGGCCGCCGGCCTCGTCGCTGGCGACGACCGCGCACGGGCCCTTGTAGCCGCCGCGGATCGAGATCTGGCCGGTGCTGGCCGCGTAGAACCAGGCGATGGACTGGTACGGGCCGACGAACTTCGGCCCCTGGCCCCAGAGTTGCTGGAGCTCGCGCTGGCCGAACTCGCCGCCGCCGGAGCCGGCCGCGGTCACCACGCCGACCGCGAAGGGCTGTTCGGCGTCGGGCCGGAAGCGGGCGTCCGCCACCGCCAGGTCGGCGGCGGCCATCGCGTAGTGCGTGAAGCGGTCGGTCTGCACCAGGTAGCGGTTGTCGATCGCCGACTGCGGCTCGAAGTCCCGCACCTGGCCCGCGATCCTGAGCGGCAGCTCGGTGCAGCCCTCGCGGGAAATCCGGTCGAGGACGCTCACGCCCTGCCTGGTGGCCTTCCAGAAGGCGTCGGCCCCGACGCCGTTCGGAGCCACCACGCCGAGGCCGGTGACCACCGCCCGGCGGCCCTGCTGACGTGACGTCATGGAACTCACCCCGTTCTGTTGAGCACGACGGCGGACTGGAATCCGCCGAATCCGCTGCCGACCGAGAGGATGTGGCTCAGTGGCAGCTCGCGCGCGGTGCGCGGCACGTAGTCGAGGTCGCACTCCGGGTCCGGAGTCTCGTAGTTGGCGGTCGGCGGCACGACGCCGTGGGCGAGCGCCAGGGTGCAGGCGACGACCTCGATGGCGCCGATCGCGCCGAGCGAGTGCCCGACCATCGACTTGATCGAGCTCATCGGGGTCTCGAAGGCGTGCCCGCCCAGCGAGCGCTTGACCGCGGCGGTCTCGTGCCGGTCGTTCTGCTTGGTGCCCGAGCCGTGCGCGTTGACGTAGTCGACGTCGGTGCGGTCGACCCGGGCGTGGGCGAGCGCGTGGTCGATCGCCCGGGACATCTCCAGCCCCTCCTTGGTGAGGCCGGTCATGTGGTACGCGTTGCCGAAGGTGGCGAAGCCGCCGACCTCGCCGTAGATCCGGGCGCCGCGGCGGCGGGCGTGCTCCAGCTCCTCCAGCACCAGGACGGCGCCGCCCTCGCCGAGGACGAAGCCGTCGCGGTCGGCGTCGAAGGGGCGGGAGGCGTGCTGCGGGTCGTCGTTGCGCTCGCTGGTGGCCTTGATGGCGTCGAAGCAGGCGACGGTGATCGGCGAGATCGGGGAGTCGGAGGCGCCCGCGATGCAGATGTCGGCGCGGCCCTCCTCGACCGCCTGGAAGCCGTAGCCGATCGCGTCCAGGCCGGAGGTGCAACCGGTGGAGACGGTCTGCACCGGGCCGTGCGCGCCGTTCCGCTCGGCCACCGCGGAGGCGAGCGTGCTGGGCGCGAACGCCCGGTGCAGCTGCGGCTCCGCCTGCCGGTGGTCCACGTCCCAGCGTGCGCCGGCGGCGCTGACCAGGGCGTAGTCGTGCTCCAGCCGGGTGGTGCCGCCGACGGCGGTGCCGAGCGAGACGGCGATCCGCCACGGGTCCTCGGCGGCGAGGTCCAGGCCGGCGTCGGCGACCGCCTCGTCGGCCGCGACCATTGCGAACTGGACGTAGCGGTCGGCCCGTTGGACGTCCTGCGGGCTCAGCCCGTGGGCCGCCGGGTCGAAGTCGACCTCGGCGGCGATCCGGGAGCGGAATCCGGTGGGGTCGAAGAGCGTGATGCCCCGGGTCGCGGTGCGGCCGGCCGTGAGGAGGTCCCAGAACGCCCGGACCCCGACCCCGCCGGGCGCGACCACACCGACCCCGGTGACGGCGACCCGCCGCGTCACGAGGCCACCTTGGCGTGTTCCGGCGGGCCGGACGCGGCGGACTCCTCGGTGGTCACGTGGCCGAGGTCGGGGCGCGGGGCGAGCGGGCCGAGGTGGAAGACCATCCGGGCCTCGGTGTCGCCGACGTTGCGGAAGCGGTGGCGCATGTTGATCGGGATCATCAGGCCCTGGTCGGGCTTGAGCGGATGGGGCTTCCCGTCCAGGTCCACCTCCAGCTCGCCGCAGACGACGAACACGAACTCCTCGGAGTAGGGGTGGTAGTGCTCGCCGATCCGCTCGCCGGGCTTGACGATCGCCAGGCCCATGAAGCCGCTGGTCGCCCCGCAGCTGGTCGGGGTGAGCATGGTGCGCAGCTCCGCGCCGTGCCGGCGGTTCTCCGGAGCCTCGTCGACGTTGACGATCCGTGGGTACTGCGTGGTCATGGTGGTCTTCCTCCGGTGCAGTCGGGAGTTGACGGAGCGTCAGTTGTCGCGGGGGTCGCTCGAGCGGCGGTCGGTGACCGGGTTCATGGCGCGGGCGGCGAGGAACGCGCTGAGCCCGGCGACGGTGCGCAGGTCGCCCTGCGGGCCGAGGTCGAGCAGCCGGGCGAGGGTGGCCGCCTCCTGGTCGTCCGCCACGCCGAGGGCGGCCGCCGGGTCGGCCTCGGCCGGAACCCGCAGGTCGACCAGGCGCACCACCACGTCCTCGCGCTGGAAGACGGTGGCCGCCGCGACCGGCCCGGTCGGGTCGGCGGTGGCCATGTTGTCGTGCTCGGCCAGCAGCTCGGCCACGGACCGCCCGTGGCCCGGACGGATGGGGTAGAGCACGGCGTGCCGGTGCAGCCGTCCGGAGGCTGGGGAGCTGGCGATCGCCTGGTGCGTGGCGGGCAGCGCGGCCTTGGCGAAGAAGGCGCGGGCGGCCTGCGGGTCACCGAGCTGGCGGGCCTCCTCCAGGTACGGGTTGATCGCCTCCTCGACGGCCCGCACCTCGGGCTGCATCGCCACGTGGCGCAGCGCGTCGCCCAGGTTGCCGACCACCTCGACGGCCCGCACCACCCGGTTGCCGTGCATGAACAGCGAGGTGCGCTGCAGCCGGGTGTGCTCGTCGACCTCGGCCCTGGGGGAGGCGTAGCCGGAGAGGATCCGCGCCACCTCGGGCTCGCTGCCGGGCTTGACGGTGAAGGTCAGCGCGTGGCGGACCACACCGTCCGGGCCCGGCTCGGCCTTCGGCGGGCCGACGTGGCCGGCGGGCGTGGTGGGCGGCAGCCCGGGCGGCACCTCCATCGGGGCCCGGGTGCCGGTGGTGCCGGCCGCCGAGGTCTCGCGCAGGACGGCGTAGCGCAGTGACCGGAAGTTGTCGCTGACGCAGCCGTGCATCGGCTTGACCATCTCGCGGTGGGCCGGGCTGTCCACCCACTGCAGGAAGGTCTCCTGGTCCTCCCACTCGCTGGTGATCAGCCACTGGCGCGGGTCGTTGATCGACTGGCACAGCTGGTCGCTGACGTGGCCGGGGACCGAGGCCACCTGGTGGCGCAGCTGTTCGTAGACGTCGAGGAAGCGCTGCTGGGCGCCGTCCTGGATCTCCAGCATCAGTACCACCCGCAACCGGGTGTCGGACTCGGCCTGCTGCCTCGGCTGGGGTTCGGACAGAGTTGTCATGATCCACTTTCTGCTCTTGGCCGCACGCTGCGGGCCGTGTCGGCCGCGCCCGGCGGGTGCTCCCCGGCGTGGGAAGGCGGTCGGCCCGGGCGGTCGGCGCCAGGCCTGAGGTCGATCGTGGGCGGCGCACAGGGTGCGGCGCGAGATTTGCGGGCCATCCGGGCGAAGGGGCGGCACAGGGGGCCCCGGGCGGGGGATGGAAGAGCGGGGCCCCCGGCTGAGCGGGCCCGTCGAGGGCGGCGCCGAGCCCAGTCTTCGGGCCGCCGGATCCCCTGACAGGGTGGAGCAATTGATGAATCCGAAGATCGACGACCGGGTGCCGGTCCTGATCGTGGGCGGCTCGCTGGTCGGGCTGTCGGCCTCACTCTTCCTCGGCCGGCTCGGGGTCGGACACCTGCTGGTCGAGAAGCACGCCGACACCTCGCATCACCCGCGCGGCCGAGGCAACAACATCCGCACGATGGAGCTGTACCGGGTGGCCGGGATCGAGCCGGCGATCCGCGAGGCGGCCTCGGTCCTCGCCCCCAACCACGGCATCCTGCAGGCGCCCTCGCTGACCGGCGCCGAGCAGGAGTGGCTGTTCCGCGAGATCGACCCGGGCGGCCGGCTGGCCCGGTTCAGCCCCAGCTCGTGGTGCCTGTGCAGCCAGAACGACCTGGAGCCGGTGCTCCTGCGGGCGGCCCGCGACCTGGGCGGGGACGTGCGGTTCAGCACCGAGCTGGTCTCCTTCGAGCAGGACGCCGACGGCGTGACCTCGGTGCTGCGCAGCCGGGAGAGCGGCGAGGAGCGGGTGGTGCGCTCGGAGTTCCTGATCGCGGCGGACGGCCCGCGCAGCCCGGTCCGGGAACGGCTGGGCATCGGCCGGACCGGCAAGGGCGAGCTGTTCCACAACGTCAGCATCACCTTCCGGGCCAAGCGGCTGGCGGAGGTGGTCGGCGACCGGCACTTCATCGCCTGCTACCTGACCAACCCGGAGGCGGACGGCGCGCTGCTGCCGGTGGACAACCAGGAGGAGTGGGTGTTCCACGCGCCGTGGCACCCCGAGCACGGCGAGCCGCTGGAGGCCTTCACCGACGAGCGCTGCGAGCGGCACATCCGCACCGCCGTCGGTCTGCCGGAGCTGGACGTCGAGGTGACCGGCCGGGCGCCCTGGCACGCGGCCGAACGGGTGGCCGAGCGGTACGGCGCCGGGCGGGTCTTCCTCGCCGGGGACTCCGCCCACGAGATGTCCCCGACCGGCGCCTTCGGCTCCAACACCGGCATCCAGGACGCCCACAACCTGGCCTGGAAGCTCGCTGCCGTGCTGTGCGGCTGGGCCGGGCCGCGGCTGCTGGAGACGTACGGGCAGGAGCGGCGCCCGGTCGCCCAGGTGACCAGCGAGCGCGCCTCGGCCCGCTCGGCCGAGCACAGCCACCCGGGCTACGCGGTGGTGCCGGGCGTCGGGCGGCAGGCCGGGGTGCTCGCGGTGGCGCTCGGTTACCGCTACCCGGTCGGCGCGGTGATCGGCACCGACCGGGCGGGCGCCGTCGTCCCCGAGCAGTTCGAGTCGGCGGGCGAGCCGGGCAGCCGCGCCCCGCACCAGTGGCTGCTGCGGGCGGGCGTGAAGCTCTCCACGCTGGACCTGTACGAGCAGGCGATGGTGCTGCTCACCGGCCCCGACGGCGCGGCCTGGCACGCGGGCGCCCGGCGGGCGGCGGACAAGCTGGCCGTCCCGCTGGACGCCTTCCGGATCGGCGACGGTGCCGAGGACGACCTGGCCCCGGAGCCGGGCACGGACTTCGCCGCCCTGCACGGCATCGGCCCGCAGGGCGCGGTCCTGGTCCGCCCGGACGGCTTCGTCGCGTGGCGCTCGTCCGGTCCGGCGCTGGACCCGGAGGCCGAGCTGGGCACGGTGCTGCGGACGGTGCTGGGCCTCTGAGGCATGCGGAAGGGCCCGCCGGTCGCTCGACCGGCGGGCCCTTCCTGGTGGTCGGGGGCGGGGGTCAGTGGCCGCCCGCGTCGATCACCTCGACGTCGGCGACCTCACGCTCGATCTCCTCGGCCGGCAGGGCGACCCGGATCGCCCAGTAGTAGATGCCGAGCGCGAACACCGCGACGAGCGCCATGTCGTACCACATCGGGATCAGGCCGGTGCCGTCGCCGAAGCCGCCCTGCCAGGAGACCAGGCCCAGGCCCAGCAGGTAGACCGGCAGCCACTGGGCGGCCTTCCAGTTCAGCCGCGGCGCGTTCGCCAGGCCCTTCTTGATCGCGTACACCGCGTAGCCGCCGAGCAGCAGGTAGCCGAGCACGATCGCGATGCCCAGGCGGGACAGGATGTGCCAGCCGGACCAGTAGATGATCAGGCTGGAGACCACGAACGCGGCCGGGGAGATCACGCCGCCCAGCGGCAGCCGGTAGGAGCGCTCACGGTCGGGCAGGCGGCGGCGCAGCGCGCCGAAGGCCAGCGGGGCGCCGGCGTACATCAGCACGCTGGCGGAGGTGATGAAGCCGACCAGCTCCTGCCAGCTCGGGAAGGGCAGGAAGCAGATCACGCCGGTGATGAAGGAGATGATCAGGCCGAACCACGGCACGCCGTTCTTGTCCAGGTGCTCGAACTTCTGCGGCGCGTAGCCGTTCTTGCTCAGGCCGTAGGAGATGCGCGAGGTGGAGGTGGTGTAGATCAGGCCGGTGCCACCGGGGGAGATGATCGCGTCGGCCTTCAGGATCCAGGCCAGCCAGCCGAGGCCGACCAGGGTGGCGAGACCGGCGAAGGGGCCGTCGATGCCGGGGAAGTCGAGCTTGTCCCAGCCGTTGGCGAAGGCGCTGACCGGCAGTGCGCCGATGAAGACGACCTGCAGCAGGGTGTAGATCATGGTGCCGATGGCGACCGACCCGAGCACGGCGCGGGGGATGTCGCGCTTGGGGTTGCGGCTCTCACCGGCGATCTGGATGGCCTGCTCGAAGCCGAGCAGCGCGAAGATGATGCCACTGGAGCTGATCGCCGCGAGCACGCCCTTGGCACCGAACGGGGCGAAGCCGTGCGAGGTGAAGTTCGAGCCGTGGAAGCTGGTGATCGCCAGGATGAAGATCGTGAACAGCGGGACGAAGATCTTCAGCCAGGTGGTGGCGGTGTTGGTCCGGGCGAGGGCCTTCACGCCGAGGAAGTTGACGGCGACGAAGACGCCCATCAGCAGGGTGGCGACGATGAACCCGCTGGTGGTGAGGGTGCCGTTGGTGTTCTGGAGCCCACTGGCCCAGGGCATGTCCTTCGCGTAGCCGATCATCGCCTCGACCTCGATCGGCGCGACGGTGGCGGCTTGGAGCCAGGAGAACCAGCCGAAGGACATGCCGGCCAGGCCGCCGAAGGCGTAGTGCGGGTAGCGCGCGGTGCCGCCGGCAACGGGGAAGAGCCCGCCGAGCTCGGCGTGCACCAGTGCGAGGAGCACGATGGCGACCGCGCCTATGCCCCAGGAGATGACGGCCGCCGGTCCGGCGACGACGACGCCGTTCTTGGCGCCGAACAGCCAGCCGGAGCCGATGATCGAGCCGACCGAGGCCCACATGAGGCCGACGAGGCCGATGGAGCGGTTGAGCGACCGGGTGGTGGTGCCGGATTCGGTGCCGGTGCTCTGCCCGGGCGGCGAGATCTGGTTGAGGGAAGCCATTGGCGATCTCTCTGTGTGTGGGGGCTCCGGGGTGGGCGGAGCGCGGAGAGTTGCCACACAGTAGGGCTATTCATAGACCTCTGCACAGATTTCATTACTGAATGTTTACTTTCTTTGCCGGATATCCGTGCTGGTAGGAGGCATTCTGTTCAGTTGTCTGTTACGTTACCTGTGGGTAGGTCCAGGATTTGAGCGTCGATTGAGCTTCGCTCCGCGAGCCTGCAATATGGACACCCTCGGTGATTCATGGAAATGGCGATCCCCGCATAGTGATGCACGGGAAGGCGGCAGCCGCGGTGACCGGGCCGGCTTCTCCGGCGTCGGTCACCGCGGCTGCGGGGGTGCGGGGGTGCGTCAGGCGGTGGCGTCCCGACCGGCCAGCCAGGCCGCGGTGAGGTCCCAGACCTGACGCAGGGCGTCGGGTCGGGCCATGTCCTCGTGGCGGCAGTCCAGCGGGTGCTCGGTGAGGTCGCCGGTGATGTGCGGCGTCCAGACGTCCCGGTGCGGGACGCCCCGCCCGCGGTCGTCCCGGGCCGACACGAGCAGCGCGTCACCGTCGAAGCGGCGCGGGCGGTGCGCCCGCAGCAGACGGAAGTTGTTCGCGATCACCCGGGAGGCGGTGGCGAGCTCCTCGGCCGTCAGCTCGATGGACAGCGTGCTCTGGTCGATGAGCTCCTCGAACCCCTCCGGCTCGGTGTCCTCGGCCGGCTCCGCGCCTGCGGCCGGGCGGGTCGGGAGGTGGGCGTCGAGCAGCACCAGGGCGGCCACCCGCTCACCGGCCTCCCGCAACTGGGCGGCGATCTCCTGCGCCACCACGCCACCGAAGGACCAGCCCAGCAGGTGGTACGGCCCGGCGGGCTGGACGGCGCGCATCCGCTCGACGTACTGCGCGGCCATCTCCCGGATCGATCCCGGCAGTTCACCGCCGCCGTCCAGCCCGGCGGCCTGCAGGCCGTAGAGCGGGTAGTCCGTCGGCAGGTACCTGGCCAGCGGCGAGTAGCACCAGCTCGGGCCGCCGACCGGGTGGACGCAGAAGAACGGCTCCCGGCTGCCCGTCGTGCGCAGCGGCAGCAGCAGGCCCAGCGCCTCGCGGGTGTCGGGCAGGCCGAGCCGCTCCGCCAGCCCGGCCACGGTGGGCGCGGTGAACAGCGTCTGGATGCCCACCTCGACGCCCAGCACCGCGCGGATCCGGCTGACCAGGCGGGCGGCCAGCAGGGAGTGCCCGCCGAGCTCGAAGAAGCCGTCGTCCACCCCCACCCGCGGCAGCTCCAGCACCTCGGCGAAGATGCCGCAGAGGATCTCCTCCTGCACGGTGCCCGGGGCGCGGCCGGCCGTCGTCGTGCCGTACGCCGGGGCGGGCAGGGCCCGCCGGTCGAGCTTGCCGTTGACGGTGAGCGGCAGGACGTCCAGGAGCAGGACGGCGGACGGCACCATGTAGTCCGGCAGTCGGTCGGCGAGGAACTGCCGGAGCTGTCCGGGCAGGTCCGCGCCGTCGTCCGCCGGGACCGCGTAGGCGACCAGCCGCCGGTCGCCCGGGGTGTCCTCGCGGACCAGGACGGCCGCCTGGCCGACCCGGGGATGGGCGGCGACGGTCGCCTCGATCTCGCCGAGCTCGATCCGGAAGCCGCGGATCTTCACCTGGTCGTCGGCGCGGCCCACGAACTCCAGCTCCCCGTCGGCGCTCCAGCGGACCACGTCGCCGGTGCGGTACATCCGCTCGCCGGGCTCGCCGTACGGGCAGGCAGTGAAGCGCTCGGCGGTCAGACCGGGCCGGCCGAGGTAGCCCCGGGCCAGGTTGGCGCCCGCCAGGTACAGCTCGCCGGCCACGCCCGGCGGCACCGGGCGCAGGGCGGCGTCCAGCACGTAGACCCGGGAGTTGCCGAGCGGGCGGCCGATCGACGAGGCGGCCTCGTCGGACGCCCCGGCGGATCGGACCGCCGACGGGATCGGCGCGCTGCCACGGGAGTTGACGGGCTTCCCGGTGACCCAGACGGTGGCCTCGGTGGGCCCGTACATGTTGACCGTGGCCGGGGCCCGCTCGGCCAGGCGCCGGTACCAGCCGTCGAGCCGGCTCACGTCCAGCGCCTCGCCGCCCAGCACCAGGGTGCGCAGCGGCAGTCGGGCCCGGTCGGCGTCGGCCGGGTCAGGGTCGGCGGGGTCGGGGTCGGCGCGGGGGCCTTCCTGGGTTGCGGCCTGAGCCAACTGGTAGAAGGCGGAGGGTGTTTGGTTGAGGACGGTGACCTGTTCGCGGAGCAGCAGGTCGAGGAAGGCCTGCGGCGAGCGGGAGGTCTCGAAGGGGACGATCACCAGTCGGCCGCCGTGCAGGAGTGCACCCCACAGCTCCCAGACGGAGAAGTCGAAGGCGTAGGAGTGGAACCAGGTCCACACGTCGTCCGGGCCGAAGTCGAACCAGTCGGCGGTGCCGGCCAGCAGGAAGGCCACGTTCTGCTGCGGGACCACCACGCCCTTGGGGCGGCCGGTGGAGCCGGAGGTGTAGATCACGTAGGCCGGGTGGGAGGGCAGCAGCGGTGCGCGGCGCTGGGCGTCCGACAGGTCGTCGTCCGCCAGGCCGGCCAGCCGCCGCTCGGTCGCCCGCTCGTCCAGCAGCACCACCGGGAGATCGGTCCCCGGCACGGCCCCGGCCGTCGCCGTGGACGCCAGCACCACGGCGGGAGCGGCCTCGCCGAACACGTAGGCGATCCGGTCCGCCGGGTAGTCGGGGTCGATCGGCAGGTAGGCGCCGCCGGCCTTGAGCACCGCGAGCAGGGCGACCACCAGCTCCGCCGAGCGGTCCAGGCAGACCGCGACCAGCGACTCCGGGCCGACACCGAGGTCGACCAGCAGTCGAGCCAGCCGGTTGGCTCGGGCGTTCAACTCGCCGTAGCTGAGACGCTGTTCGCCGAAGGCCACGGCTTCGTCCTGCGGGCGGCGGGCCGCCTGGGCCTCGAACAGCTGCGGCAGCGTGGCCGGCGGCACCGGCAGCGCGGTGTCGTTCCACCCCTTCAGGATCCGGTGCCGCTCCTCGGCGTCGAGGACGTCCACCGTGCTGACCGGGGCCTGCGGGGCCGCCGTCAGCGCGGTCAGCACCCGCACCCAGCGCTCACCGATCAGCTCGACCGTGGCCCGGTCGAAGAGGTCGGTGGCGTAGGTGATGCGGGCGGTGAGGCCGGCGGGGGTGCCGGTGGGGTCGTGTTGTTCGCTGACGTCGAGTTGGAGGTCGAACTTGGCGGCCGGGGCGCCGGTGGGCAGTGCCGTGACGGTCAGGTCGGGCAGGTCCAGGACGGCTTCGGCGTTGTTCTGTACGGCGAGCATGACCTGGAAGAGGGGGTGTCGGGCCATCGAGCGTACGGGGGCGAGTTCTTCGACGAGGCGTTCGAAGGGGATGTCCTGGTGGGCGAAGGCGGCGAGGCCGGTTTCGCGGACGCGGCCGAGCAGTTCTTCGAAGGTGGGGTCGTCGGTGAGGTCGGTGCGCAGGACGAGGGTGTTGACGAAGAGGCCGACGAGGTCGTCGAGGTTTTCGTCGGTGCGGCCGGCGATCGGGGAGCCGATGGGGATGTCCGGTCCGGCGCCGAGGCGGGAGAGCAGGACGGCGAGTGCGGCCTGGAGCACCATGAACATGGTGGCGCCGTTGCTGCGGGCGACCTCGGTGAGGGCGGCGTGCAGGTCGGGGGCGATGGGCAGGTCGATCAGGGCGCCGTGCTGGGTGGCGACGGGCGGGCGCGGCCGGTCGAAGGGCAGCTCCAGCTCGGCCGGGATGCCGGCGAGGGCCTGCTGCCAGTAGTCGAGTTGTTCGCTGAGCAGGCTGTCGGGGTCGTGGTCGTCGCCGAGTAGGTCGCGCTGCCAGAGGGTGTAGTCGGCGTACTGGACGGGCAGGGGCTCCCATTCGGGTGCCCGGCCGTCGAGGCGCGCGGCGTAGGCGGTGGCCAGGTCGCGGGCGAGCGGACCGAAGGACCAGCCGTCACCGGCGGTGTGGTGGACCGCCAGGGCGAGCACGTGGTCCTGCGGCGACAGCGTGAACAGCTCGGCCTTGATGGGGAGTTCGCTCGCGAGGTCGAAGGTGTGCCCGGTGGTGCGGGCCAGGGCGGCGGCCAGTTCCGGTTCGGAGGTCTCGGTGACGGTGAGCCGGAAGCCGAACCGGTCGGCGGGGAGGACGAGTTGGTGGGGCCGTCCGTCGACGGCGGGGAGGAGGGTGCGCAGTGCCTCGTGGCGGGTGATCAGGTCGGCAAGGGCGGCCTGGAGGGCGTCGCGGTCGAGGTTGCCGGTGAGACGGAGCGCGGTGGGGATGTTGTAGGCGGCGCTCGGACCGGTCAACTCGCCGAGGAACCAGAGGCGTTGCTGGGCGAACGACAGTGGGACGGTTTCGGGCCGGGCCTGGGTGGCCGTGATCGGCGGGCGGGCTTCGGTGGTGGTGTCGAGTCGCCGTGCCAGGGCGGCGGGGGTGGGTGCTTCGAAGAGTGTGCGCAGGGGGAGTTCGGTGCCGAGGGTGGTGCGGATGCGGCTGGTGAGGCGGGTGGCGAGGAGGGAGTGTCCGCCGAGGTCGAAGAAGCTGTCGTCGAGGCCGACCGAGGGCAGGCCCAGGACCTCGGCGAAGACGGTGCAGAGCAGCTCTTCGCGGAGGGTCGTCGGGGTCCGACCGGCGCCGGTCGAGTACACGGGGACGGGCAGCGCCCTGCGGTCCAGCTTGCCGTTGACGGTCAGCGGGAGGGCGTCCAGGACCAGGATCGCCGAGGGCACGAGGTACTCGGGCAGCCGCTGGGCGGCGTACTGACGTATCAGGGCGGCGAGTTCATCGTCGCTGTGGCGGTCGGTGGCGGCCGTCTTGGCGGCCGGGACGAGGTAGGCGACGAGTCGCTTGTCGCCGGGGGTGTCCTCGCGGACGGTGACGGCGGCCTGGGCGACGGCGGGGTGGCCGGCGAGGACGGCCTGGATCTCGCCGGGCTCGATGCGGAAGCCGCGGATCTTGACCTGGTCGTCGGCGCGGCCGACGAACTCGAGTTCGCCGTCGGTGGTCCAGCGGACCACGTCGCCGGTGCGGTACATCCGCTCGCCGGGCTCGCCGTACGGGCAGGCCACGAAGCGTTCGGCGGTCAGCCCGGGCCGGCCGAGGTAGCCCCGGGCCAGGCCGGTGCCCGCGATGTACAGCTCGCCGGCCACGCGCGGGGGTACCGGGCGCAGCGACTCGTCCAGGACGAAGACCTGCGTGTTGTCCAACGGGCGGCCGATCGGCGGGATCGCCACCGGCAGCGGCGCGGCCGGGAGCCGGTGCCCGCTGGCGTAGGTGGTGGTCTCGGTCGGCCCGTAGACGTGCGACACCACGGTGTCCGGGCAGGCCGCCAGCACCGCCGCCATCGCGGCGGGCGAGGCCGCCTCGCCACCCGTCAGCAGCTCGCCCAGGCCGGCCAGCGCCTCCGGCTCGTCCTCGGCCAGCAGGTTGAACAGCGCGGTGGTGAAGAACGCGCCCGTCACCCGCTGTTCGGTGAGTACCGACCGGAACACCGCGGGGTCCGTCTCACCGACGGGCGCGAGCACCACCGTGCCGCCGGACAGCAGCGGCACCCACAGCTCGTAGGTGGAGCCGTCGAAGGCGAGCGGGGAGTGCAGCAGGACACGGCGGTGCGCGACCGGGTGGAACATCCGGTCGGCGGCGAGGGCCGCGACGTTGCGGTGCGTCGCCATGACGCCCTTCGGGGCGCCGGTGGAGCCGGAGGTGTACATCGCGTAGGCCACCTGGTCGGGGTGCGCCGCGACGGCCGGCGCGGTGCCGGGGAACTCCGCCACTGCCGCCGGGTCCGTGCTCAACAGGACTGCCCCGGCGGGAAGTTCGACGTCCTGGCCGAGCCGGCCGTCGGACAGCACCACTCGGGCCGAGCTCTCCCGGAGGATCTGCTGGATCCGCGCGGCCGGATACCGGGTGTCGAGCGGGATGTAGGTGCCGCCGGCCTTGAGCACGCCCAGGATCGCGACGATCAGCTCCACGGACCGCTCGCCGAGCAGCACCACCCGGCTCTCCGGGCCGACGCCGGCGGCGATCAGGCGGTGGGCGAGGCGGTTGCTGCGGGTGTCGAGCTCGGCGTAGGTGAGCTGCCGGTCCTCGTCGGTGAGGGCGACGGCGTCGGGGGTGCGGGCCGCCTGGGCCGCGAAGAGGGCGGTGAGTGACTGGGCGGGGTGGTCGGTGGTGGTGTCGTTCCAGGTGGTGAGGAGGTGGTGGCGGTCCTCGGGGGTCAGCAGGTCGATGGTGTGGACGGGGGTGGTGGGGTCGGTGGCCAGGACGCCGAGGAGGTGGGTCCAGTGGCGGGCGAGCAGTTCGATCGACGCCCGGTCGAAGAGGTCGGTGGCGTAGGTGATGCGGGCGGTGAGGCCGGCGGGGGTGCCGGTGGGGTCGTGTTGTTCGCTGACGTCGAGTTGGAGGTCGAACTTGGCGGCCGGGGCGCCGGTGGGCAGTGCCGTGACGGTCAGGTCGGGCAGGTCCAGGACGGCTTCGGCGTTGTTCTGTACGGCGAGCATGACCTGGAAGAGGGGGTGTCGGGCCATCGAGCGTACGGGGGCGAGTTCTTCGACGAGGCGTTCGAAGGGGATGTCCTGGTGGGCGAAGGCGGCGAGGCCGGTTTCGCGGACGCGGCCGAGCAGTTGCTCGAAGGTGGGGTCATCGGTGAGGTCGGTGCGCAGGACGAGGGTGTTGACGAAGAGGCCGACGAGGTCGTCGAGGTTTTCGTCGGTGCGGCCGGCGATCGGCGTGCCGATGGGGATGTCCGGTCCGGCGCCGAGGCGGGAGAGCAGGACGGCGAGTGCGGCCTGGAGCACCATGAACATGGTGGCGCCGTTGCTGCGGGCGACCTCGGTGAGAGCGGCGTGCAGCTCGGCGGGGAGGACCAGGTCGGTGGTCGCGCCGCGCTGGGTGGCGACGGCCGGCCTCGGGTGGTCGTACGGGAGGGCGAGTTCCTCGGGCACCTCGCTCAACGCCTCGCGCCAGTAGTCGAGTTGTTCGCTGAGCAGGCTGTCGGGGTCGTGGTCGTCGCCGAGTAGGTCGCGTTGCCAGAGGGTGTAGTCGGCGTACTGGACGGGCAGGGGCTCCCATTCGGGTGCCCGGCCGTCGAGGCGCGCGGTGTAGGCGGTGGAGAGGTCGTGGCCGAGTGGGGCGAGGGACCAGCCGTCGCCGGCGATGTGGTGGATGGTGACGGTGAGGACGTGGTCGTCCGGTGCGAGGGTGAACAGTTCGGCGCGGATGGGGAGTTCGGTGGTGAGGTCGAAGGCTCGGGTGGCGGTGCGGGTGATCGCCTCGGCGAGCTCGGACTCGGTGAGCTTGTGCTCGGTGGGGTCGGACTCGGTGGGGTCGTGCTTGGCGAACTCGGTGACGGTGAGCTCGAAGGCGAGCTCCTGCGGTGCGAGTAGCCGCTGGCGGGGATCGCCGTCTCCGGCGGGGAAGACGGTACGCAGGACCTCGTGCCGGGTGATCAGGTCGACCAGGGCGGCCTGAAGGGCCTCCCGGTCGAGGTCGCCGGTGAGACGCAGGGCGATCGGGATGTTGTAGGCGGCGCTCGACCCGGTCAACTCGCCCAGGAACCAGAGGCGTTGCTGGGCGAACGACAGCGGGACCCGCCCAGGCCGTTCGATGGCGGTGATCGCCGGTCGCGCCGCCTGGCCGCTCTCCAGGTGCCGCGCCAGCTCGGCGGGCGTGGGGCGTTCGAAGAGGGTCCGGATGCCGACCTCGATGCCGAGGGTGGTGCGGATGCGGCTGACGAGGCGGGTGGCGAGGAGGGAGTGGCCGCCGAGGTCGAAGAAGTTGTCGGTGGGGGCGACTCGGGGCAGGTCGAGGACCTGGGCGAAGACGGCGCAGAGGATTTCCTCGTGCGGGGTGGTGGGGGTGCGGTCGGTCTGGGTGGTGTAGGTGGGGGCGGGCAGGGCGCGGTGGTCGAGCTTGCCGTTGACGGTGACGGGCAGCGCGTCGAGGACCACGGTCGCCGACGGCACCATGTAGTCCGGCAGTCGCTCGGCGGCGTACCGGCGTATCCGGACGGCGAGTTCGTCGTCGCTGCGGTGATCGGTGGCGGTGGGGACGACGTAGGCGACGAGGCGCTTGTCGCCGGAGGTGTCCTCGCGGGCGATGACGGCGGCCTGGGCGACGGCGGGATGGGTGGCCAGGGTGGCCTGGATCTCGCCGAGTTCGATGCGGAAGCCGCGGAGCTTGACCTGCTCGTCGGCGCGGCCGGCGAAGACGAGTTGGCCGTCCTCGGTCCAGCGGGCGAGGTCGCCGGTGCGGTACATGCGTTCGCCGGGCTCGCCGTAGGGGCAGGCGACGAAGCGTTCGGCGGTGAGGCCGGGGAGGTTGAGGTAGCCGCGGGCCAACTGGCGTCCTGCGAGGTAGAGTTCGCCCTCCACGCCCGGCGGGACCGGCTCCAGGCGCGCGTTCAGCACGTACACCCGGGTGTTGGGCAGCGGCCGCCCGATCGGGGCCGCGACGGCACCCGAAAGCGCGTCGCTCATCACCGAACCCACGGTGTTCTCGGTCGGCCCGTAGCCGTTGATCATCGTGCGGCCGACCGACCAGCGTTCCACCAGACCCGGAGGGCAGGCCTCGCCGGCGGTCACCAGGGTCATGCCGTCCGGCAGTGCGCCCTCGGGCAGCTCCGCCAGCGCGGCCGGCGGCAGCACGGCGTGCGTCACGCGGTGCTCGGCCAGGATCTCGGCCAGCTCCTTGGCGGACAGCAGCCGCTCCTTCGGCGCCGCGACCAGGCAGGCCCCGGAGAGCAGCGCGGCGTAGATCTCCCAGGCCGCGCCGTCGAAGCTCGGCGACGCGAACTGTGGCACCCGCGAGTCGGGGCCGATCCCGAACTTGGCGATCTGCCCGAGTGCGAAGTTCACGATGGCGCGGTGGGGGATGGTGACGCCCTTGGGGCGGCCGGTGGAGCCGGAGGTGTAGATGACGTAGGCGGGGTGGTCGGGGTGGAGGGTGAGTGGGGGTGCGGTGTGCGGGTGGTTGGTGAGGTCGGTGTGGTCGAGGTGGATGGTGGGGGTGCTGCTGGTGGGGGTGGTGGTGTTGGTGGTGGTGAGGAGGGTGGTGGGTTGGGCGTCGTCGAGCATGGCGGTGATGCGGTCGGCGGGGTGGGTGGGGTCG
>NZ_JBVISA010000027.1:0-121570 GCF_055575755.1 Kitasatospora sp. NPDC034035
CCGACGTTTCAAACTCTAGCCGATCCCCGCTCCGAAAAGCGAATCCAGCCGCAATCCGATAAAACGAACACGCCGAATAAGAACCGAGCCGCGACAAGACACGACTCAGCCCGAACCGGGAACCGGTGTTTCAGGGGATTGGCCGCTCCGGGACCGTCCGCGCACATGCGTGTCCGGTGCTCCCATGTCGAGCGACTGGGAGACAGTACTCCTATTCCCCACCCGACACAAAATGCTCCGCCGGCGGGCGGTGGCAGGCCACCGCCCGCTCAGTCACCTCTCGCCTGTGCGGTCGAGGTTCAGGCAGAGCGCCCAAACGTCGGAGTAGGTGTTCGGCGAGGGTGAGCCGCCGACGTGGATGTCGGCCGTCCAGTACGCGGGCGTCGTGCTGCCGTCACTGACCGGGTTGCCGTCGGAGTCGCTGGGGTAGCTCCCGGTGAGGTGGGTGCCCTGCGAGCCGACCTTTCTGAAGTCGGTCGTCGTCACCTTGCCTCCGCTGGCGGCGGCACCGCCGCTGACCAGGACGTCGTGCTTGCGTCCGTTGCCACGCCCGCCATCGGGGCTGTCGCAGCCGACCGTCGCCGTCTGGTGGGTGCCTGCGACCTCCGGGCCGCTCAGCTCGCGGAAGTGGACGGTCGTGGTGATGTTCCGGACGTTGACGTCGTCGCCGCTGCAGATCGCGTAGGCGTACGTCATGTTGCCGCTGTCGCGTCCGCCGCCGATTCCGCCGACGGCGGTCCAGGAGTCGGGGTTGGTCTCCCCGTCCGCGGCGGCCATCTGACCGAAGTCGTGCACGGCGTCGTTGAAGGTGGGGAAGCCGGCGATCGGCTTGAGGCTGCCGACGACGGCGGGGGTGGTCCGGGCACCGCCGCCGATCAGCAGGGTTCCGGCCGGGCAGGTTGCCACCACGGTCTTGGCCGTGTTCCCGACGCTCGGTCCGGGCACCTTGTTCATGACCACCTGGGTGTGCCGGATCCGGTTGCTGGAGAGGCACAGCGCGTAGGCGGTGGTGGAGAACTCGGGGCTGGAGTTGCTGCCGCTGCCGCCGAACGCGAGCCAGTGCGTGGCGTCGGTGCCGACGACGCCGGGTGCGTCGGTGTACTCGGTGACACCGTCGGCGCTGGGCGCGATGCCCAGCACGTGGTTGCCGTTGCCCGCCCGGTCGCTTCCGGTGGTCTGGGAGATTCCGCCGCCGGAGACCAGACCGTGGTTGCAGTCCGCGCGGGACGAGACACCGGTGAAAGGCGTGTCGGGGCCCATGGTGGCTCCGGGGGTCGTCACGGAGACGACCGCGGTGTCGGCGTGCGCGATGTCCGGCACCGCCAGGACGAGCAAGGCACCAGGGATCAGGACGGTCCGCAGGGCGGACCGCCGCAGGGAGTTCTTCCGCACCGGTTTCTTCCTTTCCGACGTTCCGATGGCGCCGCGGTGAACGGCCGCGGCGCCGGTGACTCAGAGGTGCCTCCGAGGTGGCCCGGGGGTGCCTCCGGGCGCCCTCAGGGGTGCCTCAGACGCCGTCGTTGGCGCACAGCGCCCAGACGTCGGAGTGGTTGTTGGTCGACGTCTGGCCACCGGTGTGGGCAGCCGCCGTCCAGGACGCCGCCGTGGTCGTCCCGTCGCTGACCGGATTGCCGCTGGAGTCGCTGGGGAAGCTCCCGTTGAGGTGGTCGCCGCCGGAGCCCGGCCCGGTGAAGTCGGTGGTGGTCACGCTGCCCGCGCTGACGGCGGCGCCGCCGCTGACCAGCTTCCCGTCCCCGACGCCACAACTCACCGTCGCCGTCTGGCCCGTGCTCCCGGTGTTCGGGCCACTCACCTCGCCGAAGCGGACCTTGACGGTGACACCGCTCACGCCGATGCCGTTGCCGCTGCAGATCGCGTACGCGTAGGTCTCGTCGCCGGCGTTCGCGCTGTTGTCCCACCCGACGGCGCTCCAGGAGTCGGGGTTGGTCTCCCCGTCCGCGGCCGCCTTCCTGCCGTAGTCGTGCGCGGCATTGTTGAAGGTGGGGAAGGTGGCGATCGGCTTGAAGGTGCCGGTGTTGCCCGGTGTCAGCAGGGCACCGCCGCCGAGCAGGACCGCGTTGGCAGGGCAGGTCGCCGTCACCAGGCCCACCGTGGTCGCGGCGGTGGGCGTGTTGGCCTTGTTCATGACGACCTGGGTGTGGTTGATCAGGCTGCTGGTGAAGCACACCGCGTACGGGGTGGTGGAGAACGAGGAGTTGGCCTGCCCCCCGCTGGCGCCCTTCGCGATCGAGTACGTCACGTCGGTGCCGACGACCCCGGTCGAACCGGTGTATTCGGTGGAACCGTCCGCGCTGGGCTCGATGCCCATCACGTGGTTGCCGTTCACTCCCGCGCCCGTACCGATGGCCTGGTTGATGCCGCCACCGGAGACGAGCCCACCGGTGCAGTGAGCGCTCGTCGAGATCGAGGAGTCGGCGCCTGCGGGCCCGAGGGTGGCCCCGGGGGTCCGCACCGTGACGCCCACCGTGTTGGCGTAGGCGGCCCCCGGCGCCGCCACGACCAGAAGGGCACCTACGACCACTGTCTTTCCTGCGGCGAAGCGCCACAGGGACTTGTCTGCCACCGAGTTCGTCCTCTCGAGATTTCACCGTGCGGAGAGCCGCGAAGAGCCACGAGTGCCGGCCGGAGCCGGGAGACCGTGACGCTGGGTTACGGGCCGATTGAAGCAGCGGTCCGGACGCGCCCGCGACTGGTGCCGAGCACAAGACGACGGGCTCTTCACTGGGTGATCGAACAGGCGCCGCCGACGGCAGGCAGTTGCCGTCGGCGGCGCCGGTGCGCCACCGCGCGACCCGCAGGTCGCGGGTCGCGCAACGCGGAACGCGCAACGCAACGGCCCGGCCTCGCGGTGGGAGTCCGCGAGGCCGGGCCGTTGCCGGGATGGTCGGGTCAGTGCTGCCAGACCCGCACGTAGTCGACCTGCATGTCGGCCGGAGTGACGGCCGGGTACTTGGAATCGACCGCGTTGTTGAGGATCAGGTACATCGGCGCCGCCGTGATGCCGGTGGTGATCTGCCCGACCTTCACACCGTCGTAGTAGTACGTGACCGAGCCCGGCGCCCATTCCGCGCCGTAGGTGTGCCATCCACTGAAGTCGCCGTGCGCGCACCCGCCCGGGCCGCCGGCGTCGGAGTGGAAGTGGTAGCAGGCCTCGCCACCCAGACCCTCCATCACGTCCATCTCACCGTCGGTCGGCCAGTTCTGACCGTCCGCCCAGAAGGCGGGCCAGTTGGCGACCTGCGAGCCGGACGGCGGCAGATAGATGCGGGCCTCGAACGCGCCGTAGGAGAACTGGGCCTTGCCGTTGGTGTTGATCAGACCTGACGTGTACGGGTAGGTCTTGCCGTTCACGGTGGCCGGCTTCTGGACCGCCGCCAGGTGCAGGCTGCCGCCGCTCACCGAAACCTGGGACGGGGAGTACGCGGCGGACTCCTGGGAGTTCACCGGCTGAGTCGTGCAGGTGCTGCAGCCGAACCAGTTGGGAT
The DNA here is from genome assembly GCF_055575755.1 of Kitasatospora sp. NPDC034035. Taxonomy (NCBI): domain Bacteria; kingdom Bacillati; phylum Actinomycetota; class Actinomycetes; order Kitasatosporales; family Streptomycetaceae; genus Kitasatospora; species Kitasatospora sp. NPDC034035. The sequence goes on from NZ_JBVISA010000027.1 coordinate 3,507, forward strand.
TCCACTTGGCGGCGTCGAGCGAGCTGCCGTTGAACTCGTCCGCGAAGACCGGGCGCCAGGCGCCCGAGATGCCCAGAGGTCCGGCGGAGGTGCCGGTCGTGGGGGCGGTCGTGGCGGTCGGCGACGGCGTCGCGGTGGCGGTGGCGGTGGCGGTGGCGGTCGACGACGGGGACGCCGTCGCGGTGGCCGTCGGCGACGGCGAGGTGGTCGCCGTGGCGGTCGGCGACTGCGTGGCGGTGGCCGTCGGCGACGACGTGGCGGTCGCGGTCGGCGACGGCGTACCGGCCGCGGTCGGCGAGGCGGTGGCCGTTGCGGTAGCCGTTCCGGTAGCCGTGGGCGACGGGCTCGGTGCCGGAGCCGAGGAGGCGCGCGAGGTGAAGGTGTTCACCGGGCTCAGGTTGTGCCAGTGGTTGGCGCTCTCATACGCCACGAAGTACGTGTACGTGCCTGCCGGGAAGGTGCGGCTCTGCGGCGTGAACGTGAGCTCCGAAGAGGTCAGCGTCGCTGGGATCGCACCGCGGAAGTCGTAGTGGGCACCGTCGGCCGACCGCACCGCGATGGTCAGCGCCTGGACCGAGGTCTGGCGGGTGGCGTGCAGCTTGGCGGTGGCCGTGACCGGGCTGTCGGCGCCGGGACCGGTCGGCGTGATCGAGATGGAGTCGACCACCACCGGTTCCGTCTGCGTGGACGGCATGGCCCAGGCGGCCGCACCGGTCCCGGTGGCAGCCAGCGCGATCCCGAGCGCGAGGAAACGGCGCCCGCCGGTGAGTGTGCTGCGGCGATGCTTCGAATGCTTGGCCATACGAGGGAGGACCCTTTCGCTCCCCCCTCGACTGTGGACTCGCAGCAGCCTGAAGGAGGGATGGTCCGTATGCAAGCCCAATGCCGCCACCGAATCGACGACATCGGTCACGCACCCGGCAAAGTCCCCTGGTCGGGCGGGCTTTCGAGGCACCGCCATCGGCCGGCTGTGACATGTCGCACAGCCGGCCGATGGCGGAATCAGGAAGACCGGACCAAGGTGGTCGTTATTGAGGCTTTCATCAGCATTTGTCCGTATCAACCGGAAAGCGTCGTTCGACGGCTTCGGCCCCGAACTGGCGGCCATGGTCACGAGGCCTGGCCGGATGCCATCAACTCGGCTTCCCCGTCCTCCACTTGCCCGTGACGACCGACGCGGGGCCCGGTCGGTCACCCGGGTCACGGCCGCCGGATAGCACGGGACGTTCAGCCCCGAGCCGAACCCGATCTCCAGGACATCGCCCTCAAGACCCTCGCAGACCCTTCGCCGGAGATGCGCGGCCTCCTTCGTCCCACAGACGACGTTGACGATCCGCGGCACGACCTGACCGGCGAAGAACCCCATCACGACCTCCAGCCCTCATGCCCGCTCCGGCACCGAGCCGAGCCACCGGCGAAGCCCGTCGGACCGGCGAGAAGGCCCCGTCATCGCCTCCTCCAGCGAGATGCGACTGCGGATTCACGACGAAGACCCCGCCGAATCTGCCGCAGGCCCGACCGGAGCCACCTCCGAGCCTTCAGGCCGCGCCGCCGTGTGCCGGCCAGGCTGTGTCGTCGGCGGCCAGCCACGGCTCGTCCGCGGCAGCGCTGGGGGTTGTCCCGGCAAACACGCGGACGTCGTGGTGAAGGTGGGGCTGGTCGGCATAGCCACAGTCCGCCGCCACCTGCGCGGGGGTGTGTCCGCGGACCAGGCGGTGAACGGCCTGATCGAAGCGGACGAGCATGGCGGCACGTTTGGGTGTCAGGCCGATCTGCGAACCGAAACGCGACCACACGCGCTGGCGGCTCCACCCGGTCCGGGCTGCGAGGTCGCTCACGCGGGTTCGACCACGGCTGGCGACGATCTGACGCCAGACCCAGGCCACCTCGGGATCGACCACCCTGCCGTCACGGAGCCGGGTGAACAGTTCTGTGTCGATCAGCGCGAAGCGCTCCGGCCAGGTTCGCGCATGGTGAAGCCGCTCCCGCAGGCGCGGCGTGTCGCGGCCCCACAGGTCGTCGAGTGTGATGACGCTCCCGCGCAACTCCGCGAGCGGGAGCCCGAGCACGGAGTGCGCAATGAGCGGAGACAGGCGAATCTGCACACACTCGATGCCCTCGGCACGCACCTGGAACGCGCTGAAGGCGAGCCCGGCGGCCAGGCTCGCCGCCCGCATTCGGCCGGCGGCGCCGTGAATGCTGAACGGGCGGTCACCGAACTCGACAGCCACGGTGACGGCCGGGTGGGGGATGGCTCGCAGTTCGACTGGATTGTCACCGTGAATACGGAACCCTGCCATGTCGACACCAGGCAGCGCGGTTTGGCGCGACGGTCGCGCGATCTCCCAAGCCGCAGTGGGACCTGCCCTTCCGCTAACCGGTCGCACGCCTCCACTGTACGAGCGGCTCGGCGGCGGGATCAACCATGCGCGAGGCGTGGACATTTCTCCAAGACGCCTCGCGGCGGCCGTCGGCAGGCTGGTCACGCACAGATCGAGCGACGGAGGAGCCATGGACGAGACGACCACCCCGCAAGACCAACGCACCCACAGCCGCGCGGATCCGGCGCCGCGCGCCCCGCACGGACGGCGGCGGGCAAGGAGGCGGCGGATCACGCTGCTGGCCGTCGGCCTGCTGGCCATCCTCCTCGCGGGCAACACCGTGTCAGTGCGCACGGAGACAGCCGAAGCGTCCGGCGAGCAGATCGTGCGCCTTCCCGGCGGGGACATCCACGTCGTGCAGGATGGGCCCCGCGACGCGCCCACAGTGGTGCTCCTGCACGGCCTGGGCGGCTCGACGGCATGGTGGGATCCAGTGCTGCCGGCATTGCGGGACCTGCACGTGGTGCGGGTGGACCTGCTAGGGCACGGCAGATCGGCCAAACCGGCCGATGGCTACCGCATCGCGGAGCAGGCCCGCCGGGTCGGGGCCGTACTCGATCGGCTCGGGGTGCGCCACGCGACCGTCGTCGGGCATTCGACCGGCGGCACCGTCGCCACGTCGCTGGCCGAACAGCGCCGCGACCTGGTGGCGGCGATCGGGCTGATCGACACCGGCCCGCGGTTGGACGCGTACATCGGCGACAGCTTCGCCAGCCATCTGGTGACCACCCCGGTAGTAGGTGAGCTGCTCTGGCGGCTGCGCACCGACGGCACGATCCGTGACGCGCTGAGCACCGCGTTCACCCGTAAGGTGGGGATCCCCGACCAGATCATCACCGATATCCGGGGCATGACCTACCGCAGCCTCACCGCGACCGACGAGGCGTCCTCCGCGTACGTGAAGGAGGAGCCCATCCCCGACCGGGTCGCCGGGCTCGGCCTTCCGACGCTGGTCATCTTCGGCTCCCAGGACCGACGATGGCAGCCGTCCTCCGCCCAGGACTACCGCCGGGTTCCCCACGCCCGGATCGAGATGCTCGATGGTGTCGGCCACACACCGATGTTCGAGGCCCCCGACGCCACCGGAGCCCTCCTGCACGGCTTCGCCCTCGAAGCCGCGCCACGCTGACCCGGCATCACCACTCACCACAATCCGAGATCTCTACCGAACCCGCGGTGCCTCTGTGTTCTGTCAAGCGGCGATGGGGAAGTGCGCGGCTCGTCGTTCGAAGGCCGGCATCCGGCCGTCCGGGTAGGGAAGATCCGTCGCCTGGTCGTCGGCGGTGTGCTGAGGCCGCCGAGATCCGGGCGGATTCTCCCGCACAAAGGTCATGCTTCGGAAGCCGATCACACGGTATCGGCGCTGAACGTCATGCCAACCCGCGAAGTCACTCATATGAGCCAACCCATGGTCATGTCCGGTATCTCAGGCCCTACTTGAAGCTACGCTTCGACGCCTTGAGCAAGAGATCGGAAAGAGCTCGCACGGCCTCGGCAGGCGCCGGGCCGAGGCATTCACCCACGCAGGCAGGGGATTTGGTGACCGGCGAAGGAATTGACGGCAGTTGTCAGCGGACGGAGGTCGTCGTCATCGGCGCCGGCATGTCCGGAATCGCCGCCGTGATCGCACTGCACCAGGCCGGAATCGACGACGTCGTGGTGCTGGAGAAGACCGGCCGCCTCGGCGGTACCTGGCGTGACAACACCTATCCCGGATGCGGCTGCGACGTGCCGTCCGTGCTGTACGAGTACTCCTTCGCCCCCCATTCCTGGAGCCGGTCCTTCGCCACCCAGCCCGAGATCCTCGGCTACCTCGAAGCCACCGCGGAAACGCACGGCGCCGAAAAGGCGATCCGCTACGGCACCGAAGTCCTCGCCGGTCACTGGGACTCGGACACCCACTTCTGGCACCTGAGCACCACGGCGGGCACCTGGACCGCCCGGGCGGTCATCGTCGCCACCGGCCCCTGGCACCGTCCCCGCTACCCCGACATTCCCGGGCTCGACGGCTTTCCCGGCGCTGTCTTCCACTCCGCCGACTGGGACCACGGCACCGACCTGACCGGACGCCGCGTCGCGGTGGTCGGCACCGGAGCGTCCACCGTCCAGTTCCTGCCGGAGATCCAGCCACAGGCTGCCCACATCGATGTCTTCCAGAGCACACCACAGTGGGTACTGCCGAAACCGGACCACCCGTACTCCCCCCGCCTCCGCCGATTCCTCGAACGCCGCCCGGCGGCACGCCGCCTCCTGCGCCGCCTGCAGCACTGGACGCAGGAGACGATCGGTGTACCCCTGCGCTACCCGAGAGTGCTGGCACCCCTGGAAGCCGTAGCCCGCCTCCACCTGCGCGCCGCCGTGCCCGACCCCGCGCTCCGCGAGGCCCTGACCCCGCGCTACCGCCTCGGCGGCCGCCGCCTGATCGCCTCCAGCACCTACTACCCCGCCCTCACCCAGCCCAACGTCCAGCTGCGCCCCACCCGCGTGACCGCAGTCCACGGCTCCCAGGTCATCGGAGCCGACGGCACCCGCACCACCGCGGACGCGATCATCCTCGCCACGGGTTTCCACGTCGGTGACCTCGCCCTGGCTCCTCGCCTGCACGGCCTCCACGGCCTCCACGGCAACACCCTCGCCCAGACCTGGGCCGACGACCGCCGTGCCTACCTGGGCACAAGCATCAGCGGATTCCCGAACCTCTTCCTTCTTCCCGGCCCGAACATCCTCACCGGCACGAGTGCGGTCCCGACCGTCGTCGAGGCACAACTCCGCTACATCACCGCCGCCCTCAACCACCTGTACACCAGCGGGAACACCGCACTGGACGTCACGCCGGAGGCTGAAGAGGCACACCACAACGCCCTCCAGCACGCACTCCGCGGCACCGTGTACAACACCACCGGCGGCTCCGGCTACTACTTCGGACTCCCGGGCGTGAACACCTTCTGCTGGCCCTGGTCCGCCGGCAGGCTGGTCAAGCGCCTGCACACCTTCACCCCGGACACCTACATCTGGACCAAACAGCAGTCTGAACCGCGTACCGGCAGGCCCGCCGGAGGAGCAGTAGTACCACCCCCGGCCTCGCGGCAGCGCGCTCACCGACTCACCGCCGACAACCGCACCCCGTAGGAGCGGTCCCAGGCCCTAGAGGAGGACCGTAACCATCAGTCACGAGCTTTCCCAACTCGCCGATATTGCAAGGAAGTTACCGGCTCTACATTGCACTCCGCGCCCGGTGGGCAGCGATCAGATCTCGGTACAGGCGTACGAGGCCTTCGGCGTGCTCATCCACGACGACATGTAGGCCGGCTGGGCCTCCGGGAGGAGCTTCTCCGGCGGCGGCTTCCGCAGGGCGTACCGCCGCAGCGCCCCTGTCCAGCTATTCGTCATCGCGCCGCCCGCGCGGGATGGGGAACAGCAACGCGGCCACGAAGACCACCACCATCAGGCCGATGACCACCAGGTTCGCCCCCGAGATCGACTGCGGACGGGATCTGGCGTCACTCTCGCCCCGCAGCTACGCGTCGGCACCCGCGGTGAGCCGAACGGGCCGGTCCCCGCCGCGGGCCGGCGGACGGGACTACCGACGCGGGCAGCGCAGCCGTGGTGCGTCGGCGGGGAGAGGTTCACCCCGTGCCGATCCGGCGGCCGGTGACCTCGGCGGGGCGGATGCGCACCCACAGGGGCCGGGAGCCGTCGGCGTCGCGGATCCAGAGGTCCTCCAGGTGGAGCAGCGCAGGCTTGCCGTGCACGCCCACGTTGGCGACCCGGCCGCCGGGGCGCACCAGGCGGGTGCACAGTTCGAAGGACTCGGGGACGCCGACCGCCTCGATCGCGACGTCCACGCCCAGTCCGTCCCGGCTCAGTTCCTGGACGGCCGCCGGGGTCGCCTCGGCCACGGTCAGCGTCGTGTCGGCGCCGAAGCGCTCGGCGGCGTCGATGCGGCTCTGCGCGAGGTCGATCGCGATGATGCGGGCCGGGCTGTAGAGGCGGGCGGTGAGGATGGCGGCGAGTCCGATCGGTCCGGCGCCGACGATCGCGACGGTGTCGCCCGGCTCGACCCGGCCGTTGCGGACGCCGACCTCGTAGGAGGTGGGCAGGATGTCGGCGAGCAGCAGGGCGTCCTCGTCCCGGACGCCGTCGGGCAGCTTGTACAGGGAAGTGTCCGCGAAGGGGGTGCGGACGTACTCGGCCTGGCAGCCGTCGATCAGGTGGCCGAGGATCCAGCCGCCACCGCCGGTGCACTGGCCGTAGCTCGCGGCTCGGCAGTAGGCGCATCGGCCGCAGGCGGAGATGCAGGAGACCAGGACGTGGTCGCCGACCGTGACGGTGCGCACGCCCGGTCCGGTCTCGGTGACGGTTCCGACGGCCTCGTGCCCGAGGACGCGGCCCTCGGTGACCTCGGGGACGTCGCCCTTGAGGATGTGCAGGTCGGTGCCGCAGATGGTGACGGCGTCCACTCGGACGACGGCGTCCTCCAGGTCTTGGACGGCCGGGTCGGGGGCATCGCCCCAGGTGCGGCGGCCGGGTCCGTGGTAGGTGAGCGCTTTCATGCCGCGGTCGCTCCTCTCGGAGGGCGGATCCGGCGGTTCCGCTCGTACGTCCAGCGTCTCCCGGGTCGCAGCCGTCGCCAGGGGCCCGGTGGAGTGCTCCCGCTGGGCCGATGGACCCCCTTGCGCCCGCCCGGCCGGGGCGATCGCGCCTACGCTGGTCAGTGGGTATCGGGGGCGAGCCAGGGAGGATCCCTTGGGCAGCGCGTCGGAGACCAGCCCGTCGGAGACCAGTGCTTCGGCGTCGGGCGCCCGCGTGCCTCAGCTGCGGCTGGACGAGCTCCTGGAGGAACTGCAGGCCCGGCTGGACGCCGCCCGCGGCACCCGTGACCGGGTGCACAGCCTGCTGGAGGCGGTGCTGGCGGTCGGGCGCGACCTGGAACTCTCCCAGGCCCTGCAGCACATCGTGGAGGCCGCCGTCACTCTGGTGGACGCCGAGTACGGTGCGCTCGGCGTGATCGGCGAGGACCAGCGGCTGTCGCAGTTCATCCCGGTCGGGGTCACCGACGACCAGGTCAAGCTGATCGGCGACCTGCCGTCCGGGCATGGCATCCTCGGCGAACTGATCCGTCATCCCGAGCCGCTGCGGCTCAGCCGGATCTCCGACCACCCGGCGTCCTACGGGTTCCCGGCAAGACACCCCCCGATGAGCAGCTTCCTGGGGGTGCCGATCCGGATCCGCGCCAAGGTGTTCGGCAACCTCTACCTGACCGAGAAGCGCGGCGGCGGCGACTTCGACGACGAGGACGAGTCGGTGCTCGCCACCCTGGCCGTCGCCGCCGGGGTGGCCATCGACAACGCCCGGCTCTACGACCGGGCCCGGCGGCGGCAGCGCTGGCTGGAGGCCAGTGCCGAGGTGACCAAGGCCCTGCTGTCGGGCAGCGCGGAGCAGGAGGTGCTGGACCTGCTGCTCGCCCGGGCGACCGAGATCGCCGGCGCGGACCTCGCCGTCGTCGCCGTGCCTCTGCCGGAGACCGGCGAGCTGGAGGTGCGGATCGCCGTCGGCCTGGGCGAGCGGGAGCACAGCGGTCTGGTACTGCCCATCGAGGGCTCGTTCATGGGGGCGGCCTTCCGTACCGGCGGGCTCGTGGTGAGCCCCGACGTCCAGCACGACCCGAGGATCACCGCCGGTCCGCCGCGCTGGCAGGGCCTGGGCCCGGCCCTCGCCATCCCCATCGGCACCACCGCGCACGGGATCCGGGGCGTGCTGCTGCTGGCCCGGGCGGCCGGTGCGCCGCTGTTCGAGGAGGGCGAGTCCGGGCCGCTGCTGGGCTTCGCCGGCCAGGCGGCGGTGGCGATGGAGCTCGCGGAGCGCCGCCGGGACTCCGAACAGGTGGCGTTGCTGCAGGAACGCGACCGGATCGCCCGCGACCTGCACGACCTGGCCATCCAGCGGCTCTTCGCCACCGGGATGACCCTCCAGGGCGCCACCCGCTTCATCACGCACCCCGAGGCCACCGACCGGGTCCTGCGCGCGATCGACGACCTGGACGAGACCGCGAAGACCATCCGCGCCACCATTTTCGGCCTGCGCCTTCGGGAGAAGGGCCCGGCGGCGAGCGGCCTGCGCACCCGCGTCGTCGAGGTCGTCGAACGCGCCGCCCGCGCCCTCGGCTTCGCCCCGGCCCTGCGGATGACCGGCCTGCTCGACGTCACCGTCCCCGCCGAGATCGCGGACGCGGCCGTCGCCGTCCTGGAGGAGGCCCTGTCCAACGCCGCCCGCCACGCCCGGGCCCACGCCGTCGACGTCTCGGTGGCCGCCGGAGCCGACCTGACCCTCACCGTCACCGACGACGGCGTCGGCCTTCCCGACGGCGTCGGCCTTCCCGAGGGCGATCGCCGCAGCGGGCTCGCCAACCTGGCCGACCGCGCCGCCGCACTGGGCGGCACTTTCACCGCCCGACCCCGCCCCGAGGGCGGCACCGAGCTGGTCTGGCGGGTCCCGCTGCCGAAGATCTGAGAACACCTGGTGAAACGATCTTCGACCAGGGCGGGCGGGGTACGGGCCACTCGCCGTCAACGACTGTCTGCGCCTTGGCACGGCCCCGGGACGCGCCCCGACCGGTGCGCGCTGATCCGACGAGAACGGTCGGCCGGGCCCTGGCTAGCAGCCCGAAGCCTTCGGCTCGATCACGGCATCGGATGACAGTCGGGGTGTGGGGGCGCCTTCGGGGCCGTAGCCGATGCGGATCAGGATCTGGATGTAGCCGGGGCCCCGGTGCGGGTCGCGGGCTTCCCAGCGCAGGTAGGGCCACTCCATGGCCTGGTGCAGCAGGGAGGCCCGGACGCCGTGGGCGGTGGCGGTGAGCAGGACGTGTTCCAGGGCGAGGCCGGCGCGCAGCCAGTCCCGGGGCGTGTCGTGCGCGGTGGCGAGGACGGCGATGCGGGGCTCGGCTTCGAAGGTGGCGGGGGCCTGGTGCTCGGCGGCGTGGAGGGCGGAGAAGTCACGCATCGGCAGGTGGCCGGACAGGTCCTGCGGGCCGAGCGCGTCGGCCGGGATGCCGTAGGGCGGTGCGTCGCCGGTGCGGATCCAGCTGCGGCTCTCGGCGCGCCGGGCCTCGTCGGTGGTGTTGCGGCGCTCGGCCTCGGCGGTGAGGTGGAGCAGTCGGGCGGTCTCGTCGGGGCCGGGCAGGTGGAGCACGGCGTCCTCGGACCGAGCGTCGGCGGCGAGTTCGTCGAGGACGGCCGGGGGCACGGGCTTGCCGGTGAACGGTGTGCGGATGGTGTGGCGGTGCCAGATCGCCTCGTACAGCTTGTCCGTGCCCCGGAGCGGCACGGCAGCCACCGTGTCGAGCCGGACGGTGGCCAACAGATCCGGTTCGGCCGGGTCGGGCAGCAGGCGCACGTCGGGGGCCCAGCCGAGGTGACGTGCGGCGACCCGCAAGTTGAGGACGGCGGCGCCGACGGAGATGTGCAGCGCCCGGCCCTGCGGGTCGGCGGCCGGGACGGCCCGGCTACGGTCAGCCCGGACCTCCAGGGTCAAGGTGTCCGGATGGAGCCGGAAGCGCCAGGGCTGGCTGTTGTGAATCGAGGGTGCGGCGACCGCCGCGGAGACAAGCTTCTCCAGCGTGGGGGCGTCGAGGGCGAGGGTGGTCATGACCGCCTCCATGACGTCAGGCGGGCGGGTCGCCGCCGCGCAGGGCGTCCGGACGGGTGCGGTACTCGGCGGGGTCGATCCCGCCGCGGGCGAGGCGTTCGGCGAGCAGCTGTTCCGGGGCGGGCCGCTGCGGCGGCGCGGTCGGCGGGACCGGCGGGACCGGTGCCGTCGGGCTGTGCAAAGCCGTCCGCCCCGGGTGCCGGACCGGGGCGATCACGCCGAGGATCACGAGCGCCCAGAAGAGCGGCATGCCCACGGTCATCGGGCCGATTCCCCAGCCGTTCATGCCGTGGCCGTTCCAGTACGTCATCGCCGTCTCCTCAGCCGTGACGGGAGGTCCGTCCCCTCCACCGTGCGGCCGGGACCGTGCTCACCGCTTGGGCCGTTCGGCTCTACCTCCGGGCCCACCCGGGCCCCGTCCGGGCCCTGTCGGCTCAACGCGGGCGCTGGTGGTGCTGCTCTGACTCCTCCGCGTGGGCGGCGATGACGGCGGCCTGAAGGCGTCGCTCGACGCCCAGTTTGGCGAGCAGCCGCGAGACGTGGTTCTTCACGGTCTTCTCGGCGAGGTACAGCTCCTGGCCGATCTGCCGGTTCGTCTTGCCCTCCCCCACCAGGGCGAGGATCTCCCGCTCGCGCGGGGTGAGTCCGGCGAGGGCCGCGTCGGACTCGCTCTCCTCGTGGTGGCGCAGGCTCTCCATCAGCTTGCGGGTGGTGGCCGGGTCGAGCATCGACTGGCCGGAGGCCACCGTGCGGACGGCGCTGACCAGGTCGGCGCCCTTGACCTGTTTGAGGACGTAGCCGGCTGCCCCGGCCATGATCGCGTCGAGCAGGGCGTCGTCGTCGTCGAAGGAGGTCAGCATCAGGCAGACCAACTTGGGCATCCGGTCGCGCAGTTCCCGGCAGACGGTCACCCCGTCGCCGTCCGGGAGCCGTACGTCCAGCACGGCGACGTCCGGACGCAGTGCGGGCACCCGGGCGAGGGCCTGGGCGCAGCTGCCGGCCTCGCCGACGACCTCGATGTCCTCCTCCGCCTCCAGGAGGTCGCGAACGCCCCGGCGGACGACCTCGTGGTCGTCCAGCAGGAACACCCGTACGGGCTGGGGCGTGTCCATGGCCTGCTCCCGGTGTGCGCGGTCGATGACACCACCGATTCTGCGCGTCCGCGCCGCGGGGCGCACCGGGTCAGCCACGCGGGACGACGGCGACCGGGCACCAGGCGCGGTGGATCCCGCCCGGGTGACCGGGCCGGGCGCCGCGCCGGGCACCGGTCGTGCTCCGGCTGGCCTGGGTCGAGCAGCAGCCGGCCGGTCGGCACCCGTCGTTCGTGCACCGGCCGGCCGGCTGACCGCGGCTGCCTCCCCGACGTCGATCAGCCGAGGATCCTGTCCTTGGCGCGCTGGTACTCCTCGTCCGTGAGCTTGCCGGTGTTGTGCAGTTCCGCGAGCCTGGCCAGCTCGTCGGTGGGGGTGGGGGTGGGGGTGGAGGGGGCCGGCGGGCTGCCGGCCGCCTCGCGTACGTACGAGCGGAACTCCGCCTCGCGCTCCTGCGCCGCCTTCAGCTCGCGCAGGCCCATGCCCTTGCCCCGGGCGATGAGGTAGATGAAGACCCCGAGGAAGGGCAGCACGAGCACGAAGACCGTCCAACCCGCCTTGGCCCAGCCGCTCAGCGAGTCGTCCCGGAACAGGTCGCCGAAGACCCGGAAGAGCAGCATGAACCACAGGATCCAGAGGAAGACCAGGCAGGTGGTCCAGAAGATGTTGAGCACGGGGTAGTCGGCCGCGAGGCTTGTGGGCGTGTACGGGGCCGTGTAGGGGATCGTGTACATGGGCGTGTCCTGTTCGTGAGTCGGGGATCTGCGGTCAGGGGCGGGCCGCGGCCCCGGCGGGCGCGGGCCGGTCGGTGTCGCCGTGCCAGGTGGGCCAGCCGAGCAGGCGGGGGCGTTCGGTGACCCAGGCGCGTGTGTCGGGACCGATCTCGGCGGTGATGAGGCCCTCCAGCCGGCTGCTGTAGCGGGCGACGAGGTCGCGGTGGGCCGGGTCGGCGGCGAGGTTGCGCATCTCGTCGGGGTCTTCCACGCGGTCGTAGAGCACCACGTCGTTGTGCTCGTGGAGCGCTTCGGGGCTGGCGGGGCGGTTGGGGTTGAGCGGGGAGAAGTAGCGGCCGAAGGTGTAGCGCTGGTCGAGGTAGCCGCGCAGGAATCCGCGCTTGTTCCAGTCCGGGCGCAGGTCCCCCGACTGGATCCGCGCAGGGGCTTGCGGGTCGGCGAACTCGAACCAGAACCCGGCGTCCAGGGTGGTGATCGACTCGACGGCGGTGAGCACTCCCTCGCGGACCGCCGTCCCCTCCAGCGCCGGCACCAGGGAGTGACCGTGCAGGGCGGGGAACCGGGTCCGGTCCAGCCCGGCGAACTCCAGGAGGGTGGGCGCCAGGTCGACCGCGGAGGCGAGCGCCTCGGTGCGGCCCCCGCCCGCCACGTCGGGGTGGCAGAGCAGGAACGGAACGTGGAAGTTCTCGTCGTAGACCAGGTTGCCCTTCTGGCGCAGGCCGTGGCTCCCGGCCATCTCGCCGTGGTCCGAGGTGAAGACGACCACGGTCCGGTCGGCCTGGCCGGAGGCCTCCAGCGCGTCGAGGACGAGTTCGATGCTGCGGTCGACGTCCCGGATGGCGTTGAGGTAGAAGTTGAGGCCGTCGTACCAGTGCCGGTCGTCGGCGACGGGCCCGAACACGGTGTCGAGCATCCGGGCGTACTCGCCTACCGCCGGTGCCGCGCCGGACAGGTCGTCGTGCAGGCTGGCGGGCAGGTCGAACTCCCAGCGGCGCCGGTAGATCGGGACGTCCGCGGCGGCGCGCGCCACCACGGCGTGCGCCAGACCGAACGGCAACTGCACCTGGGGGGAACCCCCGTAGTCGAAGCTCATGATGTCGTGCGGGTTGACGAAGTTGACGGCCATGAACCAGGGCCGGTCGGGCGCCACGACCGGCGCCCGGTTGCGCAGCCACTTCACGGCCTGGCCGGCGATCACCGGGTCGATCTTGAGCCCGGCCCAGGCGCCGCCGTCGATGTCTCCCCAGTCGTTGAACTCACTGAACCCGTAGGGCTCCAGGGCATCGGTGGTCGGTCCGGGGTTCTGCGGCGTGACGTACGCGTTGGAGAGATGCCACTTCCCCTGGTAGGTGCAGTAGTAGCCGGCCTGGCGCAGCATCGTGCCGAGGGTGCCCAGCTCAGGGTTCAGCGGGCGGATGTAGGGCATGTTGTCGTTGTCGTAGATCTCGGTCAGCGGCAGATGTTGCCCGGTGTAGATCACGGACCGCGCGGAGCTGCACATGGCCGAGGCGGTGTAGTACCGGTCGAAGGTGTGGCCGCGTTCGGCGAGCCGCTCCCTGGCGGGAAGGGTGAAGCCCGGTGGACGCGGAACCGCGGCCCGCTCCTCGTCGGTGACGATCAGCAGGATGTTCGGACGACGGGTCATGGCCACCTGCTCTGTGCGCGGGATGGTGCGGTTCGTCGAATCTAGGTCCGGCACTCGAAGGCACATCGCTGGGACGTGGCCGACCGGGTCTGATCGGGTGAGGTCTGACACCGGACGGCGGACTCACCCCGACGGTGAGCCGGTCGGGTCGATCCGGCGGCGCCGGATCGCGGGCGGCCTGCGAGCGCTCTCCCGCAGGCCCGGGTCACGCTCGGCGGCGCGCTCGTACCAGCGGCCGTAGCGGTCCGAGAGCACCACCGCGGACACCCCGTGCAGGATCACGCTGAGGCCGACGGTGACCGCGACCACCCGGCCGATCAGTTCCACCCCCGGGACGTGCTGCTCCGCGACCAGCAGCCCGAGCACGACCGAGGCCAGACCTCGCGGCCCGAACCACCCGACGTAGGCCACGGTGGGCGCCTTCAGCCCGGTTCCGGCGAGGGAGAGGGCGACCGGGACCATTCTGACCACGGTGAGACTGAGCACGGCGTAGCCGACGATGCGCCAGCTGAGGTGCTCCAGTGCCGGGCCGAGCAGCACGGCGCCGAAGACCAGCAGGCTCAGCAGGGCCAGCAGGTTGCCCAGGTCCTCGGCGAGGTCGGCGGTGTCATCACGGTCCGGCACCGCCCGCCCGCTGCCGCGCATCGCGTACGCGAAGGCGAACCCGGCCACCCAGGCCGCGATGAAACCGCTTCCGTGGGTGACCGTGGCCAAGCCGTAGGACGCCGCGGCCACCGCGAGGACGAGGAGCTGGCGCCATACCCTGGTGATCCAGCCGTGTTCGCGCGACCACCGCAGCAGCCGGCCGCCACCACCCCCGACCGCCAGGCCGAGGACGGTGCTGAGCAGCAGCGCCCTCCAGAAGGTCCCGTCGGCCCCCTCCTCGGCGTACGGCGTGCCGGGGATCGCCGCCAGGAAGAGCACGAAGAACGGCAGCACCATGCCGTCGTTGAGCCCGCTCTCCACGTTCAGTGCCTGGCGCACCAGCCCCGGCACCCGGGGGTTGGCGATCGCGCTGCTGCCGAGCGCCGCGTCGGTAGGGGCGAGGACGGCACCCACCAGCGCGAGCTCCCACCCGGTGAGCCCGGGCAGCAGCGGCCAGGCCAGCAGCCAGCCCAGTGCGATGCTGGGCACCAGGCCGATGCCGAGCAGTCGGCCCGGTAGGGCGGCGCCGGTGCGCAGGTCCCCGGGACGCACGGCCATGGCGTCCGTGAACAGCACCAGGGTCAGGGCGGCTTCCAGGAGTGTGAGCAGCGGTCCGCGGTCGTGTCCCACGCTGATCAGGTCGAGGCCGACCGGCCCCAGCAGGATGCCGGCCCCGACGAACACGATGGCCGCGGACACCGGTGTGCCCGCCAGCCGTCGCGAGCCGAGCGCGTAGGCGGCGGTGACACCCGCCACCGCCACCCCTGCCCACCCGACGTCACTCACCGGTCCGGCGACTTTCGCCCACCCGTCCGGACGCGGCGAGCAGCGCCAGGACGGCGAGCACCGCGAGGAGCACCAGGACGAGCAGCAGCACGGTCAGCACGGTCGGGTGGTTCCACAGGGCGAACACCAGGGCCAGGACCAGCACGGCCGCGAGGACGAACCAGCGGCGGTGGGCCTCGGTCCAGGTGCCGGCCCGTCCGGTGCGCACCCCGTGGGCGTCGCCCCAGCGGGCCGCGGAGTCCGCGGCGGCGTCCGCCCGGCCGCGGACGGCACGGGGGAACCGTCCCGCCCCGGACAGGTACGCGCCGAGCGCCACCACCACGCCGAGCACGATCGCGGTGCGCAGGCTGATCCGCAGGAAGTGGAGCAGCCTGTCGAAGATCGCCGCAGCCGCAGCCGGGGACTGCACGGCCGGGGGCAGGTGGTCGAGGTAGTAGTGCCGGGCGATCACCAGGGCGATGGCCACCACCAGGCAGGCGCCGGCCGCACCGAGGGCGGTGGTCACCAGGGCCCGGCGCTTGCGCCGCGCCAGCAGGACGCCGATCGCGCCGAGCAGCACGGTGAGGACGGGCATCCAGTTGCCGACCACGTCGAGCGCGTGCGCGGCACCGCGGATCTTGCCCAGCTTGTCGGACTGGAAGAGCACCAGCTGCTTGTTCACGTCCGGGATCTTCGCGGCCGGGGACACCCCCGCGGCCACCAGCTCCTCCTTCAGCCGGTCGACGGCCGTCCCGACGTCGAGGGTGACCGTGCCGTCGGTGACGCCGACCGCGCCCCGGCCGTGACCGGTGAGGGCGTGGACCACGGCCGCGTGGGCGGAGCGGTTGGCCTGCGTCCACACCGTCGCGAAGGCGTCGCTGTGTACGACCTTCGTCGCGGCCTTGGTGACCACCTGGTCGACGGCGTCGTCCAGTTTCGGCCCGAGCGCCTTGACCCCCGCCGCGGCCCTGGGCGGCAGCCCCTGCGACTGCAGCCAGGCCGCCAGGTCGGAGGCGACCGCCGGGCCGTCCACCTTGACGTCCACCGCGTGGGTGAGCCGATTGACCGCGGCGTCCTGGACGGCGGGGTCGGTCGCCAGCGGGGCGACCGTGGCGACGTACCGGTCGGTGTCCAGCGCGATGTCGTGCACCCAGACGGTGAGCAGCGAGACCGGCACCAGGATGCAGGTCAGTGTGATCAGCACGGCCGAGACCGTGCTCATGACGATCCGCCCGGCCAGGGCGGGGCGCCCGGCGCCGGAGGGCGAGCCGCCGTTGCCCGCCTCGCCCGTCCCCCGTGCGGACGGAGGCTCTGGCGGCTCGTTCATCGGATCTCCCAGCTCTCCGCGCGGCCGTGGCACCGCTGACCCCCATTGCCCCGCAGAGCCCGGCCACCGGCACCCCGGGGAGGGCCGTCCGGAGGAGGTACGGCCGTATGGCTGCGCGCTCCCGGGAGACCTCGACCGGGGTGCGCCCAGGGGACCGGACCCGCCCCTGGCAGGTGAACCCCCGGGGCCGTTTCGCCGAACGGCGGGCCGCCCGACATGCCGAACGCCATCGCGCTGCCCAGTGTTGGACGGAACCCGGAGCGCCGTCGCCGACGACGGACCGCAGCGGCGGCCGGAGGTGCCGACGGCGATCGGAGGGATTGCGCAGTGGCGGAACAGCGTGGTCAGCCCCGGCGCGCCCGCTGGGTCCGTGCCAGATCCGCCTGGTTGCGGGGGCGGACGGCCACCCTGCGCGACGCCCCGTTCCCGCGCCGACTCGCGGCGCAGCTGATCCACGTCAACGTCCTGGACACCGCCACCCGTCTCGCGGCGCAGACGTTCCTCACCGCCATCCCGGTGCTGTTCGTGCTGTCCGCTTTGATGCCGCAGGAGGTGCGCAGCAGCGTCTCGGACTCCCTGCGCACCGTCCTGGGGCTCCAGGGTGCCTCGCTCGACGAGGTGAAAAGGGTGCTCCAGACCAGCCAGACCGCCACCGCTGATGCCTTCGGCGCCGTCGGAATCGTGGTGACCCTGCTCTCGGCCACGAGTTGCAGCCGTGCCCTGCAGCGTCTGTGTGAACGGAGCTGGCACCTGCCCCACCTGGCAGGGCGGCTGGCGGCATGGCGATGGCTCGCCTGGCTGCTGGTGTGGCTCACCGCCCTGACCGTCCAGGGGCGGGTACAGGCCGGATTCGGGGTGGGCGACGGCCTCGGGGTGGTCCTCTACCTGATCACGGCCGCTCTTCTCTGGTGGTGGACGCAGCACCTGCTGCTCGCTGGCCGGATCCCCTGGCTCCCCCTGCTTCCGGGGGCCGTGCTGACCAGTGCCGCGCTGACGGCGCTCGCCTGGGCATCGCGGCTCTACATCCCCCGCTCGCTGAACCGCAGCGTGGCGCAGTTCGGTCCGCTCGGTATGGTCTTCACCCTGCTCAGCTGGCTCATCGTGATGTTCACGGCCATCACGCTGGGGATCGCCGGCGGGTACGTGGTGGCGGGCCAGGGCCGACTGGCCCGGCTGCTGGGGACTCCGAATCCGGGCCCGGCGGACGAGGAATGACGGTCCCCGCACGGCCGCGGCCGTGCGGGGACCCGGAACGGTCGTCGTCCGGGGCCGTCAGGCCTCCCGGTTGGTGCGGGGCGCTTCGGTGGCGCTGCTGGTCATGACACGGACTCCTTCGGGTAGCGGCCACCTGGCCCGGAACAGGAGACGGGAAGCGGGAGACGGGAGAGAGGAGAAGCCGGTTCAGAGGGGCTCCGGGGAGAGGGCGGCCGCCGGGCTCCGGACCGGCGCCGGTGGAGCCGACAGGAGATCGGCGACCCGGAGCAGGGCGAGGATGCGCTGGAACCCCGGCCGGATGCCGATGAGACGGAACTCCGCGTGGTGGAGGTGGCAGACCCGGCGGGCCTGGAGGAGGGCTCGCACACCGGCCGCGTCGCAGAAGGTGAGGCCCTCGACGTCGAGGTCCAGCCGATGCGGACGAGCCGCGAGGGCCCGGGCGACGGCATCGCCCACGAGCGCCGTCGTCGCTATGTCGAGTTCGCCTTCCAACGACACCGACGCGGTGTCCCGGGACATCCCGGCCCTGGTGCGGAGTAGGTCGTCGTCTCTCATCACGATCGCCCCGGAAGCTCGGCTGATGGAAAGGCCTCGGAACGGTGGCCCTACGTCCACCGTAGGACCGGGCCTGTCAACCGGTCGTGGGCCGACCGGACCGCATCAACGGCCCGAACGGCCTTTACCTGTGAGGAACTTGACTCCGCTCGGGAGCGTCACCGTCACACACGGTCCCACTGCCGTCCGACCCACGATGTATGGGCCGAACGGCCCATGGCGCCCCGGCCGTCTTCTGCGAACGTCGGAAGGGAGGATCGTTCCATCCATCGCACTCACCGAAGGAGGCGAGACCGATGCCCGGCATCCACCACCGGATATCACCTCTCACCGTCGCGCCCGGCTCCACCGAGCTCGGACGTGTCGACTGGCTCGTCCTCGGTTCCTCGGCGCTCGTCGCCGGCGCGGTCGCGCACGCCTTGTCGGGCGTCGTCGCAATCACCAAGGACATGGTGCGCCCCGCTCCCCAGCGTGCGTCCGAGTCGGACCGCGCCGCTCCCGCCGCCGGCACCAGCGTCAACGAGCGGGACGGCTGGATCCTCATCAGCAGCGTGTTCGTCATCGCCGGCGTGATGGCGCACACCATCGCGCGCGTCGTCGAGAGCACCAAGGCGGTCGTGCACCCGACCGGCCCGCAGCCGCGGTGATGACGCCCGCAACGACCGGAGCATGCACCCGATCGGCCGCCTCGGGCGCCCGGCTCGGCCGGTGCGCGGCGACACTGGCCAGATGGAACCGATGACCACCGACTCCGTCGCAGCGGGGCGGCAGGCTCGCAAGCGCCTGCCACGCTCGGCCCTCGGGAGCTGGGCCCCTGCACCGGAGCGACCCGACCCCGTCGAAATCCTGGAGCAGCAGGCCGCCTCCCGCGTCCCGGAGCTGGTCCCGATCCGGTACGGCCGCATGGCCGCGTCCCGGTTCGCCTTCCTGCGCGGCGCGCCCGCCGTCCTGGCCGCGGACCTCGCCGCCTCCCCGAACACCGGGCTCACCGTCCAGCTCTGCGGGGACGCGCACCTGTGCAACTTCGGTCTCTTCGCCTCGCCCGAGCGCGCCCTGCTGTTCGACCTCAACGACTTCGACGAGACCCTCCCGGGCCCGTTCGAGTGGGACGTCAAACGCCTGGCCGCCAGTGTCGCCGTGGCCGCGCGCGAGAACGACGAACCGGACGCGTCCGCGTGGGCCGCGGCCTTGGCATCCGCCCGGGCGTACCGGATCGCCATGCGACGGCTCGCGGGACTCGGTGAGCTCGACGTCTGGTACGAGCGGGTCGACACCGCCGACCTCCTGCCGCAGATCCGGGAGTCGAAGTACCGCAAGCGCGTCGAAGGCAACCTGGCGAAGGCACGCGGGCGCACCAGCCTGCAAGCCCTGGCCAAGCTCACCGAGCCGGGCCCGGACGGAGAGCCCCGCATCGTCCACGACCCGCCGCTGCTCGAACCGGTGGACCCGCAGGACGTGCCCCGCCTCCAGCAGATCCTGCAGGACTACCGTGCCACCCTCCCCGACGAGCGGGCGGCGCTCCTGGACCGCTTCGAGCTGGTCGACGCCGCCCGCAAGGTGGTCGGCGTGGGCAGCGTGGGCACGCGCTGTTACATCGGCCTCTTCCGGGGACGACTCACCGGCGAGCCGCTCGTCCTCCAGGTGAAGGAGGCGGAACGCTCGGTGCTGGAGCCGCACCTCCCGCCCAGCCTCCACCGGCACCAGGGGCGGCGGGTGGTCGACGGACAACGCAGGCTCCAGGCCGCCAGTGACATCTTCCTGGGCTGGGCCACCGGCCCGGCGGGCCGCGACTTCTACTGGCGGCAACTGCGGGACATGAAGGGCTCCGCCGTGATCGACGGCATGCCCCGGTCCCTCCTGGAGCAGTACGCCGACCTGTGCGGCCGCACTCTCGCACGCGGCCACGCCCGCACCGGGGACCGCGTCGCCGTCGCCGCCTACCTGGGTGCCGGCGACGCCTTCGAACGGGCCGTCGCCGACTTCGCGCTCGCGTACGCCGAGCAGACCCGCTCCGACCACGCCGCGCTCACCGCCGCGATCGCCGACGGCCGGATCACCGCACGGGCCGGGGTGTGAACGGGCCGCGCCACGCCGAGTCGGCCGGGCCGCCTCCCGAAGGCGCGGCCGACCGGTGGAAGCCGCTGTACATCCTCGGTCTGGCGCAGTTCCTCATGGTGCTGGACGCCTCGGTGATGAACGTGTCGATCAGCCAACTGGTCAGCGACTTCGACACCGAGGTCACGGCGATCCAGGCGGTCATCACCCTCTACACGCTGGTCATGGCCGCCTTCATGATCACCGGTGGGAAGCTCGGCGACATGTTCGGGCGCCGCCGTGTGTTCGGCATCGGGCTCGTCGTCTACGGCGTCGGATCGGCGCTGACCGCCGTCGCGCCCACGCTGTGGGTGCTGGCACTCGGCTGGTCCATCATCGAGGGCCTCGGGGCCGCCCTGGTCCTCCCAGCGCTCGCCGCCCTGGTGGCCGGCACCTATCGGGGCCGAGACCGGGCCATCGCCTACGGGGTCATCGGAGGCCTCGCCGGCGCGGGGATCGCCGTGGGCCCCCTGCTCGGCGGGTGGGTGACCACCTACCTGACCTGGCGCCTGGTGTTCGCGGGCGAGGTCGTACTCGTCGTGGTCATCCTGCTCCTCATGCGGTGGATCAAGCCGCAGCCCGTGCCGGAGCAGCGGCCGCGGCTGGACCTCGGCGGCGTGGTCCTGTCGGTCGCGGGACTGGCCCTGGTGGTGCTCGCCGTCCTGCAGAGCAGTTCCTGGGGGTGGCTCCGTCCCCGCAACCCTCCTTTCACGGTGTTCGGGTTCTCCCCCACGGTCTTCGTCATCGCACTGGGCATGGCCCTGCTCGTCCTCTTCCACGCCTGGGAGGTACGCCGGGCGGAGCCGCTGGTGCGGTTCGGCCTGTTCGGCATCCCGAGCCTGCGCTCGGGCCTGTTCATGCTGTTCAGTCAGAACACCATCCTGCTTGGCCTGTTCTTCGCCATTCCGCTCTATCTCCAGGTAGTCCAGGGTCTGGACGCCTTCGAGACCGGACTGAGGCTGTTGCCCGTGTCGGTCACGATGCTCGTCGCGGCGATGAGCGGTCCCCTGCTGGGCAGGTTCGCGTCCCCGCGCACCGTGGTGCGGGCCGGCCTGCTGGTGCTGTTCGCTGCGACGCTGTGGCTGCTCGGCACGATCAAGCCCGAACTCGACGACCTCTCCTTCGCGCTGTCGATGGCACTCCTGGGGCTCGGCATGGGCCTGCTCGCGTCCCAGCTGGGCAACGTGGTGCAGTCGAGCGTCGGCGAGGCCGATCGCAGCGAGGTCGGCGGACTGCAGTACACCGCCCAGAACCTCGGCTCGTCCCTGGGCACCGCGCTGATCGGCTCCATCCTGATCGGCGCCCTGGCGAGCGCCTTCACGGCCGCGCTGGCCAAGGACCCGGCGGTCTCGGACACGGTGCGCCAACAGGCCGGAATCACCATGGAATCGGGCCTCCAGTTCGTCCCCGCCGACCAGGCCGCCGCCGCCCTCGCCCAGACGTCGATCCCGCCGGACGAGGCGGACGCGGTGGTCACGGCATACCGGGCCGCCCAGCTCGACGGCCTGAAGGTCGCGGTCCTGGCCGCCGCCGGGATCACGCTGAGCAGCTTCGCGTTCACCGGCCGGCTGCCCGCCACCAGGATCAGCGGCGGCGCGTCCGCCCGCTCCGCCGGTACGCGTCCCGGCCGGGCCCCGTGAGGCCGCGATGTCGTCGACCACGCGGCCCGAACGGACCGGACCACAGTCCGGGACACGCCGTAGCGATCCCGCGCCACACTCAACAACCCTCCCTTTCAAAGGAGTTGCCATGAGTACTTCTCCCGCCGACGCAACCGACGAACTCGGCCCGATCGACTACCTGATCGTCGAGTTCCCCGGTACCCGCCTGACCGGTGAGGGCATGCCCCTGCTCCTCGACCTGGTCGACCGGGGCATCATCCGGATCCTGGACCTGACCTTCGTCAAGAAGGAGTCGGACGGCTCCTTCACCGCACTGGAGGTCGCCGACCTGGACGGCGACGGACAGCTCGACCTCACGGTGTTCGAAGGCGCCTCGTCGGGGCTGCTGGGCGACGACGACATCAGCGAGGCGGCGAAGGCCCTGGAGCCCGGGAGCTCAGCCGCCGTCCTCGTCTACGAGAACCTGTGGGCCGCTCCCCTGGCAGCCGCCCTGCGCCGCGCCGGTGCCCAGTTCGTCGCCGGCGGCCGGATCCCGGTCCAGTCCGTGCTGGCGGCGCTGGAAGCCGTCGAGGCCACCGACGGCCCGGCCTGACCCCGCACATCCCGCACATCCCGCACCATCGAAAAAGGAGGATCCGATGCCCGGACTGCTTCGAGGAGTGGCCCGCACCGCCGTGGTCGCCGGAACGGCGACGGCCGTCTCCAACCGCGTCTCGCGGAGGCAAGCCGGCCGGTGGGCCCAGCAGGACGCGCCGGCCGCACCGGCCGCCACCTACCAGGAACCACCGCCGGCTGCGGCCCCCAGCAGCACCGACGACACGCTCGACCGGCTCCAGAAGCTCGCCGCCCTCAAGGAGCAGGGAGTGCTGACCGAAGCCGAGTTCGCCGCCCAGAAGGCGAAGATCCTCGGCGTCTGACCGTCCGAGGCGGAGCTGACGGCCGGAGCGGGGAGCACCTGCCGAACGCACCGACCGGCGTCCCTCAGCCCCGGCCGCGCTTCCGCGGCCGGGGCACCTCGCACAGGCCGGCCGTGAGCGACAGGCCCCGCTCCCGCCGCACGATCCCCTGGCGCCGGACCGGGGCGGTCACCGTCCAGGTGGAAGCCGAAGAAGGTGTCGCGGGCGTGCAGAATCCCCACCGACTGGTGCTGCTTCCAGGCGTTGATGAGGTCGTCGTTGACCTTGGCCGTTTCGAAGTCGAGGTCCTGGGCCTGCCACGTGGCCAGGGTCGGACGATGCTTGCATGGTCAAGGCTGCTGCCTTTCTCGGGCTCCCGGCGGACGTGGGGGACGCGGACGCGGGAGGCGCGGGCGCGGGGGGCGCCATGCGGTGAACAGGTCGTCGTGGTGGTACGGGCGGGCTCGGTCGGACGGGACGGCTGCTCGGCGACCGGTGCCCGAGGGGCCGGTCGGTGGCGAGCCGGGCCCACAGGACGAGGAGCAGCGGCAGGGCGAAGTAGCCGAACCGCCCGGCGGGGGCCAGGAGGAAGGCGAGGCACAGGCCGGCGGCCAGCCGGTCGGCGGCGGCGACCAGGCCCCGGGGCGGCCGGACCACGAGCGAGACGGCCACGGCCGCTCCGCCGCACACCAGCAGCAGGACGGCCGTGTACCAGCCGGCCTGCCCCAGGTCGGCGAGCAGCCGGCCGGGCATCGGACTGGTGGCGGGCGTGGGGACGGCGCCCCGCCCGGTCGGGAAGCGGAGCACGTGCTCGACCAGCGGGCCGGGTGCGGCCAGCAACGCGGGCAGGACCAGGGTGAGCGTGCCGCCCGCCCAGACCACGATGCACCGGACGGCGGCACGGCGGCCAGGGGCGAAGAGGCCGGCGGCACGGCGGTCGGCGCCGAAGGGGCCGGCGGCGAAGAGGCCCGGGCCGGTCGCCAGCAGCGCGACGGCGACCGCGACCGCGGGCAGGGCGGTCCACTTGAGGGAGCAGGCGGCGGCGAGGGCGAGTCCGGCCGCGACCGGCCGGTGGCGGGCGGCGAGGGCGAGCGCGAGGGCGAGCAGCCCGGTCAGCGGCAGGTCGACGCCGCTGACGCACAGCGGCAGCGCGACCAGCGGGGAGGCGACCAGGACGGCGATCGCGTGCCCGGCGTCGAGGGGGCGGGCGCAGGCGCCCGGGGTCGCGCCGCACCGCAGCACCGAGTGCGCGGCGACCAGACAGGCCAGCAGGGCGGCGGCGCACCACAGCCGGGGGTCGCCGGCCAGTCGGGCGGGGGCGGAGCCGTCGCCGAACAGCCGGGCGGGCATGCCGAACAGCGTCATGCCCGGCAGGTACGGGTTGTAGTCCGTCACGGCCCGCGGGTCGGCCAGGTAGGGGGTGCCGCTGTGCGGCAGGGTCGCGGCGGAACGCTCGATCACCAGGACCTCGCTCTGGGCCTGACCGGTCGCCAGCAGGACGGTGAACGGCACCAGGACGGCGCCGGCCAGCGCCGAGCCGAGGGACAGCACCGAGCCGACGGGCAGCGCCGAGCCGAGGGAGAAACCCGCGCCGGCGGACAGCGCGCGGCGCGGCCGGGCCGGCAGCCGGCCGGCGAGCGCCGCCCCCAGGTAGCCGACGGCGGCGCACCAGCCCCAGACGCGGTGCGGCGCCAGGGTGGAGAGGGCGGCGAGGGCGGCCGCGAATCCCGCCGCGCCGAGCCAACCGGCGGTCCCGAGCGCGCCCCGTCCGGCACTCCCGCCGGTCGGCGCAACGTCCTTGGCTCCGGGCCGGGTTGTCTTCATCGAGGCTCCCACCAGTCGTTTCGGCACCCGTCCATTCCAGCCGGACGGGGGTGCACGGTCATGACAGGTAGGTCGAGACTCCGTGGTCGGGTTTCCCCGACCACGGCCGGCCCGGGTGGAAGGTGGGGATGGCCTGGGAGAGGGAGAAGGCGTGAGGTGGGTGGGTGGGTGGGTCGACGTCAAGGTCCGACATCGCGACGAGGATTCGGCGGTCGGCTCCGGCTATTCGCGCGCGGTTCGCCGAGATCCCGCCCTGGTTCAGCAGTCTCCCGGTGGCCGCCAGTGCCACCGCGGCGCCCACCGCGAGGCAGGCGAGGACGAGCCCGGCCGGCACGCCCCACGGCGCCTCGAGGGCGGCCTGCCGGTACGCGGCGGACAGTGCCGCCCGGTAGGCGCCGAGACCGGCGGCGACCAGGACGGCGGCGACGCCCGCGGCGAGCGCGGTGGTGATCGCCGTCCAGGTAGTACGCCTGGTCGGCGGCCGCGGCGGCGACCGGGTGAACACCAGTGCAGCTGCCGGGGTGCGGGGGCGTAGTGGACCTGTGCGGAGGGTAGAGGGGTGGGTTTTCCCTACCGACGGGGGCCGGTCGTCCGGGCTAGGGTTCTTGATGATCATCGGACGGAAAGGCACCAGATGTCCCTCACGGACGAGGCCGACGGGACGGCAGTTCCCGACGGGACGGCGGTTTCGGACGGGACGGCGGTTTCGGACGGGACGGCGGTGCCGGACATCGCCGTCCGGCAGGCGCTCGGGCGGCGGCCGGCGGACTTCCTGTTCTCGGTCTGGCCGCTGCGGTGCTGGCTGCACCTGCTGGGCGGCGCGCTGTTCGGACTGGGGCTGCTGCTGGCCCTGGTCGCGCTG
The DNA here is from genome assembly GCF_055575755.1 of Kitasatospora sp. NPDC034035. Lineage (NCBI taxonomy): Bacteria > Bacillati > Actinomycetota > Actinomycetes > Kitasatosporales > Streptomycetaceae > Kitasatospora > Kitasatospora sp. NPDC034035. Next base: position 28,810 of record NZ_JBVISA010000027.1, read on the forward strand.
GTGTCGGTCGGGATCCTGCTGTCGGTGGTGGGTGTGGGCCTGCTGGTGCTGGCCTGCATCCCGTTGCTGGGCATCCCGGTGGCCAGGGTGGAGCGGCGTCGGCTGCGGCTGGTGCAGCCGGTGCGGCCGGCGGACCCGCACACGCCGGTGCCGGCGGACGGGCTCCGGCGCCGGCTGCGACACCGGCTGTGGCACCGGTTGTCGGAGCGTTCCACCTGGCGGGAGTTGGGGTACGCGGCCCTGCTCGCGATCGTCTTCGCCGGGGCCGGGCTGGGCGTGATCGCGCTGCTGGCGTTCTCCTGCGTCCTGGTGGCGACCCCGGTGGCGGTGTGGGCGCTGGCCCCGGAGACCGTGATGATCATCCCGGGTCAGGCGATCCCCGATCCGCTGACCGCGCTGCCGTTCAGCCTCGCCGGTGTCGCGGGGGTGGCGCTGTCGGCGTACGCGGCGGGCTGGCTGACGGCGGGCCAGGTGTGGACGGCCTGGATCCTGCTGGCCCCGCGCAAGGACCCGGCGAACCGCCGGGTGATCGAGCTGACCCGCTCCCGGGCCCGGCTCGCCGACGCCTTCGAGGCCGAGCGGCGCCGGATCGAACGGGACCTGCACGACGGAGCCCAGCAGCAACTGGTGGCGCTCACCATGACCTTGGGGCTCGCCGAGCTGGAGCTGAGGGAGGAGAACCCGGAGGCGGCCGCGCTGGTCGCCCGGGGTCGCGGCGAGGCCCGCCGGGCCCTGGACCAGCTGCGCGACCTGGTGCGGGGCATCCATCCCCAGGTGCTGACCGACCACGGGCTGGCCGCCGCGGTGGCGGAGGTGGCGCAGCGTTCGCCGATCCCGGTGGAGGCCGCGATCGACCTGCCGCGCCGGCTGCCGCCCCTGGTGGAGGCGACGGCGTACTTCACGGTGACGGAGGCGCTGGCCAACGCGGCCAAGCACTCCGGTGCCTCCCGGATCGGGATCACCGGTACGTTGGTGGACGATCGGCTGATCCTGCTGATCACCGACGACGGGCGGGGCGGGGCGGATCCGGCCGCCGGCACCGGCCTGTCCGGTCTCGCGGACCGCCTGGCGATCCTGCGGGGGCGGCTGCTGGTCTCCAGCCCCGTCGGCGGTCCGACCCGACTCCGGGTGGAGGTCCCGTGCTCCGCGTAGTCCTTGCCGAAGACGCCGTCCTGCTCAGGGCGGGCCTGACCGAGATCCTCGGCCGCAGCGGCCACCAGGTGGTCGCCGCGGTCGGCGACGCGCAGGCCCTCGCCGAAGCCGTGGACGAGCACCGGCCGGACATCGTCATCACCGACGTCCGGATGCCGCCCGGCTTCCGCGACGAGGGGCTCAGAGCGGCCCTCGAACTGCGGGCCCGGCACGAGCGGCTGCCCGTCCTGGTGCTCTCCCAGTACGTGGCGACGGCGTACGCGACCCGACTGCTCGGTGGCGACGGGCAGGACAGGGGCGGCCTCGGCTACGTGCTGAAGGACCGGGTCGGCGAGGTCTCCGAGTTCCTGGACACGCTGCGCCGGGTCGCCGACGGGCAGACCGTCATCGACCCCGAGGTGGTGCGGGTGCTGCTGACCCAGCATGCCGCGGCGCGGCCGCTGAGCCGGCTCACCCCGCGCGAGCGCGAGGTGCTCGCAGTGATGGCCGAGGGCTACAACAACCAGTCGATCGCGGCCCGGTTGAGCGTCACCGAGGCGTCGGTGGTCAAGCACTCCAGCAACATCTTCATGAAGCTGGACCTCGACCCGGCGGAGGGCAACCGCCGCGTCCTCGCCGTACTGGCGCACCTGCGGGGCGACGCGGGCTGACCAACCGTCAGCCCTCCGCCGTGCGGCGCACGGCGAGGCGGACGAGGCGCCGCACCGCCGCACGAGCCGAGGCAGCCGGGGGCGGCTGGAGACCCCTGTCCCCCAGCCGCCCCCGCCCCCAGCCGCCCCCTTCCCTGCGCTGCGGCCCCGGTCAGGCGAGGTCGCGGAGGCGGCGGATCGGGCCGGCCAGGAGGATCGCGGGGCCGGCGAGGCTGGCGGCGGCCAGGAGCAGCAGGGCGGTGCGGGGGCCCCAGGCGGTGGAGGCGGCGCCGGCGGCGAGGGCGCCGACGGGGATCGCGCCCCAGGAGACGAAGCGGACGGTGGCCATCACCCGGGGGAGCAGTTCGGGCGGGGTCTGGGTCTGGCGGTGGGTACGGGTGACGATGCTGGAGACCACGACGCCCGCCGAGAAGCCGGCGTTGCCGACGGCGAAGACCAGGGTCGCCCAGCCGGACCCGGCCGCCGGGAGGAGGAAGGCGAAGAGGGCGACGGCCAGGGCCGCCCACCGCAGGGCGCCGCCGCTGCCGATCCGGGCTACCAGGCGGGGCGTGACGGCGGCGCCGAGCAGGCTGCCGAGGCCGCCGGTGGCCATCAGGGCGCCGACGGCGGCGGCCGGCGCGCCGAGGGTGCGGACCAGGAACACGGGGGTGAGGGTCATCAGGCCGCCGCAGACGAAGTTGATCGCGGTGACGTCGGCGACGCACGGCCTGATCACCGGGTGCCGGGTGACGTAGCGCCAGCCCTCGCGGATCTGCTCGCGCAGGCCGACGCCGGGCGTCCGTCCGGCGGGCTGCTCCGCCCGGGGCAGGCTGCGCAGCAGGACGGCCGAGACCAGGTAGCTGACCGCGTCCAGCACCATCGAGGCCGCGCCGCCCAGGAGTTGGACCAGCACTCCGCCGAGCGAGGGCCCGGCCAGCTCGCTCGCGGCGGCGGTGCCGGAGAGCAGGCTGTTGCGGGCGGTCAGCTGCTCCTTGGCGACGATCGAGGGCAGGAAGGTGGAGTTGCCGACGTCGAAGACCACGCTCGCGAGGCCGATCACCAGCGCCACCACCACCAGCTGCGGCAGCCCGAGCACCCCGAACGCCGCCGCCAGCGGCACCGAGGCGACGGCCACCCCGCGGATCAGGTCCATCGCCACCTGGGTGCCGCGCAGCGGCAGCCGGTAGACCAGGACGCCGGCGGGCAGGCCGACCAGCAGCCAGGCGACGTAGCCCGCCGCCGTGATCAGGCCGACCTGCAGTGCCGTCGCGTGCAGGGCGACCACGGCGATCAGCGGCAGCGCCACCCGGGTGACCTCGTCCCCGAACCAGCTGACGGTGGAGGCGCTCCAGTAGCGCCAGAACACCCCCGCCCCGTCGTCGTGCTTCGCCTCGCGCCCGGCCTCCGGTTCCGCCCCGCGCCCCGCCGGGACCGCTGTCCGCGTCGTCACGTCCACCCCTTCCGCACGCCGCACCTGGCGCGGCGGCCCCCGTGCGCCGGTCCGGCCGGGCCGCTCCGACGAGTGAGTCTCATTTTGGAACTCACTATAATCGATACTCATGCGGCACACCGAAGCAGCGGACCCCGACTGCGCGATCTCCCAGGCCCTGACGGTGGTCGGCGACACCTGGACCCTCCTGCTGATCAGGGACATCGCCGGGGGCACCCACCACTTCGACGGCCTGCGCACCGCCCTGGGCATCAGCCGCCGCGTCCTCACCGAACGGCTCAAGGCGCTGGTCGAGGACGGAGTGCTGGAGAAGCGGCTCTACCACCCGCACCCGCCGCGCTACGAGTACCACCTGACCGAGACCGGCCGCGGCCTGCTTCCCGTCCTGGTCGCCCTGCAGGACTGGGGCGGGCGCTACGTCCTGGGCGACGGCTCACTCTCCGCCACCAGCACCCCCGACTCCGCCGAGACCCGCCGCGCACACGCCCTCACCGGCCACCGGCTGCCGCCACTGGAGCTCACCTCCGCCGCCGGCCACCGCACCGACCCGGTCGCGGCCGGCTCCGCGTGGACGGTGCTCTACTGCTACCCCGGCGCGTACCCGCCCGGCGGCCAGGACTACCCGCCCGGCTGGGGCACCATCCCGGGCGCCGCCGGCTGCACCCTGGAGTCCAGCACCTACCGCGACCGGATGGCCGAGTTCGCCGCCCGCGACGCCCACGTCTACGGCGTCAGCACCCAACGCCCGGACCAGCTGGCCGCGTTCGCCGAGCACGCACGCATCCCGTTCCCGCTGCTCTCCGACGCCGACCTGCAGCTGGCCGCCACGCTGCGCCTGCCCACCTTCCGGGCCGCCGGCGTCGACCGGCTCAAGCGGCTCACCCTCGTCCTCGATGCCACCCGCACCGTACGGGGCGTGCTCTACCCGGTCGTCGACCCGGCCGGCTCCGTCGAGGACGCCCTCACCCTCATCGACCGGCTCACGACGGACTGACGGCAAGGTGGTCAGGAGGCCAGCAGGTCCTCCAGACCGCCACCCCAGTCGATCCGGGTGTGCTCCGAGCCGGCCGGGACGAGTTCGGTGGTGGCGGCGACGAACCGGTCGACCTCCGCGGCGGAGGTCGCGAGCAGGGCGACGCCTTCGTTGCCGGCGAGCGCGATGAGCAGCCGGGTGTCGTCGAACGGCGCGACGTGGACGTCGCCCTCGCCCACGGGCGTGTGGATACCGGCCGTCAGCAGGTCGCGTGAGATCGTCCACACCGCGTTGGCCTGGAAGTCGCTGAAGTCGAGGTCTATCGCGTAGGGGTCGTCGGGCCGGTAGGACCAGGCGACGTCCAGGTCCCGGCTGTGTTCGTCGCCGGTCATCAGCCGCATGGCGATCCGGGTGGTGAGACTTTCCATCGAGCGGGTCCCCTTTCTCGGGAGTTCTTCCTAGGGAGTTCGCTGGTGCTCGTTCGGCGGTGCGCGGTCGCTGGTGCTCGTTCGGAGGTGCGCGGTCGTCCGCGGCGTCTGCCGCTGTGAGTCTGCCGTTCCGGTGGGCGGAGAGGCCAACCCGTCCGCATGTCGGTTGCGCCACAGCTACTCTGACGGTGGCTCAGCGGTCCAGCGGTCCCGTCGCCTCCTCGACGTGGCGCTTGAAGTCGCCCAGGTCGTCGATGACCCGGCGGTCGACGAAGCCGAGCGCCTCGGCCAAATGCTCCCAGAGCCCGTGCGGTTCGAGCTCCAGCTGGAGCATGACCCGGGTGGTCCGGTCGTCCACGTGGTGGAAGGTCACCACCCCGGAGTGCCGCACCGGCCCGTCCCCGCCGTCCCAGGCCACCCGCTCGCCCTCGACCACCTCCGTGGTCACGGCCTCGAACTCGCGCCGGCCGCCCGCGGTCCGCACGACCCAGGCGCTGCTGCCGGGACCGTCCCGGTCGACGCTCACCACGCCGCGCATGAACCGCGGGAACTCCTCGCACCGCACCCACTGCTCGTACACCGTGTCGAGCGGGGCCGACACCTCGACCGACTCCTCGATCCTTCCCATCGTTCCTCCTCGTCTCCCGGGCCCCGCCACGCCCGGCGGCGGCCCGTGCTGTCCGCGTGCCCCGATCCCCGTCCTGTATGCACCGACCCTTCACGACATCCCCCGCGGCGCCTTCACGGCACCCCCTGCGGCGGCCGGAGAACGATGGTGTGAGAGAGTCGGCGGCCCGAACACGAGGAGAAGCCGATGCACGGGAACGGGCCCGCGGGCGCGGACGGCCCCGGCGGCGGCCGGGTCCTGGTGGTGGACGACGACGCGGCGATCCGGCGCACCCTGGAACGCGGCCTGCGGCTGAGCGGGTTCACCGTCGCGCTGGCCGAGGACGGCGAGACGGCGCTCGCCCGTCTGCTGCCCGCCACCCCGGACGCCCTGCCGCCGGCCGCGACGGACGTCCTGGTGCTCGACGTCTCGATGCCCGGAATCAGCGGCGCCGAGGTCTGCCGGACCCTGCGCGCCCGGGGCGACGACCTCCCGGTCCTGATGCTCTCGGCGCTGGACGAACCAGCCGACCGGGTGGCAGGCCTTCAAGCCGGGGCGGACGACTACCTGGTGAAGCCGTTCGCCCTGGAGGAGTTGGTGCTGCGGCTGCGCGCCCTGCTGCGCCGCCGCCCGCCGCAGCCCACCGACCGCGTCCTGGCGGGACCGCTGGCGATCGACCCGGCGACCCGACAGGCCCACCTCGACGGCCGTGAACTGCGGCTCACCCGGCGGGAGTTCGAGCTGCTCACGCAACTCGCCAGGAACACCGGCATCGTGCTCTCCCGCGAGCTGCTGCTGGAACGGGTCTGGGGGTACGACTTCGAGGTGCGCAGCGACGCCGTGGACACCTTCGTCAGCTACCTGCGGCGCAAGCTGGAGGCCGACGGCCGGCCCCGGCTGATCCACACCGTCCGGGGCGTGGGCTTCGTGCTGCGGCTGCCCGGCGGGAACGGGTAGCGGCCGCCGTGAGACTCTCCACCCGGATCGCCCTGTGGGCCGCCGCCGTGGTGCCGCTGCTGGTGGTGCTGGCCGGGCTGCTCCTGCTGCCGCTGGTCGGCCGGGACCTGCGGCACCAGCAGGACGCCCGGCTGGCCGACCGGGCGTCCGCCGTCCTGCCGAGCGTGCGCGCGCTGGTGGCGGCCGACACCCGGGGCCGTCCCAAGGTCGAGCAGAACCAACAGCGCAAGGTGCTGGACGCCGCCCTGGACTCGGGCGTGCGGGTCACCGCCGAGGACGGCACGGTGCTGCTGTCGGTCGGGCCGCAGCCCGCTGACGACCAGGCCTTCCCCGCCGCACCGGGCGGGCCGACCACCGTCCGCGACCACGGCGCGGCCTGGCGGGTGCTCACCGTCCACGTCGCCGGCAGCGGGGCGAACGGCGGCAGCGGCACGCTCTGGGTCACCGAGCCCGGCGGCCTGGCCGGCAGCCAGACGGCGGCGGTACGCCGCCGGGTCCTGCTCGTGGCGGCGGTCGCCGCACCGCTCTCCGCCCTGATCGGCTTCGCCCTCGCCGAGCGCGCCACCGCACCGCTGCGCCGGCTCAGCCGCCGCGCCGCGGAACTCGACCCGGCGGCCCCGCCGTCCCCCGGCACCGAGCGCGGCACCCCCTTCGCGGCGGAGCGCAGCGGCACCGCCGAGGTGGACGAACTCGCCACCGCCCTGGCCCTGTTGCTCTCCCGCTACGACGAGCAGGCGCTGCGCACCGCCCAAGCCCTGGAGACCGCACGCTCGTTCTCGTCCGCCGCCTCGCACGAGCTGCGGACACCGCTGATGAGCCTGCGCACCAACCTGGACGTGCTGGCCGCCCACCAGGACCTCCCGCCCGGCGAACGGGCGGAGATCGTCGCCGAGTTGCGCGACGACCACGCACGGCTGCTGGACCTGCTCACCGCGCTCGGCACGCTCGCGCGCGGCGACCTCGTCGAGGTCGACTCCTTCGGCCCGGTCGACCTCGCCGAACTCGCCGACGCGGCCGCCGCCGACGCCCGGCGCCGGCACCCCGCGGCCGACATCACCGTCGAACTCCCGCCGGAACTCAGGGTGTTCGGGTGGGAGCCCGGACTGCGGATCATGCTCGTCAACCTGCTGGTCAACGCCGCCGTGCACGGGCGCGGCGGGACGGCACGGACCGAACCGGCCCGGGTGACGGTCCGGCTCGCCCCGGCCGGTGGGGTCGCGCTGCTCACCGTCGACGACACCGGGCCCGGTGTCGCGCCGGGCGAACGCGAGGCGGTCTTCCACCGCTTCCACCGCCGACGCGACAGCCCCGGCTCGGGGCTCGGGCTCACCCTCGTCGCCCAGCAGGCCGCGCTGCACCGGGGCACCGTCCGGATCACCGAGCCGCCCGGCGGAACCGGGTGCCGGGTGGAGGTCCGCCTGCCGCTGCCCGACGCCGACGCGCCGACCCTCCGGCTCCCGGCGCGGCGGGACTGGATCGCGGGCGAGGAACGCTGAGCACCGAGCGCCGGCCTCCGGCTCGCGCTCCACAGCTCTCCGTTCCGCGACTCGCCGTTGCGCAGCTCGCCGTTGCGCAGCTCCGCCTTCCACAGCTCTGCGTTCCACAGGGAATCCACAAGAAGCCGTCCTACGCTCCCGGCAACCGGGCCGGACCGGGCCCGCACCCACCGGCCCGGTTCCGACACCGTCCACGGCAGAAAGGGACGCCCATGTCCGCCAACCGCACGTCCGTCCGCCGCAGGGTCGTCAGCCGCCGGGCCGCCGCCCTCGGCGCGCTCGCCCTCGCCGGCTCGCTGCTCGCCACCGTCCCCGCCCAGGCGGACGGTGCGGCCGGCTCGCCCTCCGCCGCCCCGTCCGCCGGGTCCACGCCCACGGGCGACGGCGCGAAGGCCATCTGCAAGCGACTGCCGAAGACCGAGCAGCGTGTCACCAAGGCGCTCACCCGGCTGAACGGCGACGCCACCGTGTCCGGGTCGGTCGCCCGCCTGCAGCAGCGGGCCGGCAACGCCAAGGCCGCCGGCCACACCGAGATCGAGACGCTCCTCAACGACCGCCTCACCGCCCGCAAGAACCTGGTCACCACCCTGCAGACCCGGCAGAACGACCTCAGTTCCGTCGCCACCTGGTGCACCGCCCACAACCAGGGCGCCTCCAAGTGACCCGCCGCCCGCCCGCCGTCCTCGCCGCCCTGCTCCTCGCCGGGGTCGCCCTCCTCACCGCCTGCGGCCCCACCGGGCACCCGGCTCCCGGAGCCGCGGACACCGGCCAGGTCCAGGACATGCAGCACAAGCTCGACGCTGCCGAGAGCGCGGCCGCCCAAGCCGACAGCGACGCGGCAGCCGACGACAACTGACGCGCCACCGCTCGCCGACCTGCTCAGCGAGCGGTGTCCGCTCGCCCGCCGTTGCCGAACCACCGCTCGACGCCAAGCGTCCTGGGCGTGGCCGTCCCCCGGCGGGCCGCCGCCTCCTGGGCCCGTCCTCAGCCGGCGGCGGCGGGCTGTTCGGCGTCGCCGAAGCGGGCCAGGGTCAGGGCGCCGACCACGGCGGCCAGGAAGCCGAGGACGGCGACCGGGGTCAGGTCGTGCCGGGTGCGGTCGCCGAGGGCGAGCACCCCGACCAGGGCCGGGCCGAGCGTCTCCCCCAGCACCATCGCGGCCGTCGCGGAGGTCACCGATCCGTGCTGCATCGCCCAGGTCAGCGCGGCGAACCCGCCGATCCCCGCCACCGCGACCGCGTACGCCGAGGGTTCGGCCAGCAGCTGCGGCAGCCGTGGTTCCGGCAGCACCCGCACCGCCACCCCGACCACCCCGAACTGCAGGCCCGCCACCAACCCCAGCAGCGGGGCCCGACGGGCACCGCCGTACCGCACTGCCGCCCAGCCCGCGCCGAGCAGGGCCACCGCGACCAGCAACACCCCCAGCCGCAGCGCGTCGTCGCCCGTGCCGTGGCCGTCCCGCCCGGCGGTGAGCGCCAGCAGCAACAGCCCCGCGCAGACCGCCACCACCCCGGCCCACTCGCTGCGCCGCAGCCGCACCCGCAGCACGCGGGCCGCCCCGACGGCCGTCACGGCGAGCGCGGAGGCCAGCGCCGCCTCGACCACGTAGAGCGGCAGCCGCTCCAGGGCGACGAGTTCGGCGGCGAAGCCGCACATGTCCATCCCCACGCCCACCAGGAACGGCCACTCGCGCAGCGCCCCGGCCAACGCGGCGGCCTCCCCCGCCGGTGAGCCCGCGCCGGCGGCACGCCGGGCGCCGACCGCCTGCAGCACGGTGGCCGACCCGGTGAGCAGCGCGGCCAGAAGGGCGGACAGCAGGCCGATGAGCATGGCCCGACGGTACGACCCCCGGCCCCCGCGCGATCGCCTGGCACGCCGCCGGCCCCGGCCCGACCTACGGACGACCGCGGCCGGGGCCAGGACGAAGCGCCGCAACCGGCCCGGGCCGGGGGGAGGGCAGCCGGGCCGTCCCCGCGCCCGCGGGCTCAGGTGTTGCGGCGGGCGGACTCGTGTTCCTGGGCCAGGCGGCGCAGGGCGAGGAGGGCGGGTTCGAGCAGGACGGTGCGGAGGAGGGCGCTCTCGGCCTGGTCGACGGGGTCGGCGTGCGGATCGAGCTGGTCGAGGTCGAGGACGGCGGTGCGCTCGGCGAGGGCGGCGTAGCCGAGGAGGGCGTCGTGGGAGATCTCCTCACCGAGGGAGCGGAGGGTCTCGAGGGTCTCGCCGAGGACGGCGCGGGAGGGAGCGTGTTCGGAGACCTGCCAGCCGAGTTCGCCGATCAGGGCTTCGACTTCGGCGCCGCCGGGTACGGGGGCCGGTTCGGTGTCGTCGTCGACCGGGCGGGCGCCGAGGACCAGTCCGAGGACCTGGTGGCGTTCTCCGGCGTGGGCGGCGACCGCGCCGAGGACCTCCTTGGTGGCGCTGACGCTGAGGCCCCGGACGCCGATCAGTGCGCGGACCAGGCGCAGGCGGCGCAGGTGGGTCTCGTCGTAGTCGGCCTGGGTGGCGGCGGTGGCGCGGCCGGGCTGCAGCAGCCCCTCGCGCAGGTAGTACTTGATCGTCGCGGTGGGGACCCCGCTGCGGCGGCTCAGTTCGGAGATGCGCACTGCTCCCGCTTTCCTTCTCGCTGGGTCTGGCAATTGGATACCAGCACTGTCTAACATAGATAGTGCCACTACCCAATACGGCGCCGTCCCCGCGCCGTCCCCGCGCCGTCCCCGCGCCGTCCCGGACGCCGTTTCCCCGACGAGGAGTGTCAGCCATGCCCACGCTGCCCTGGATCACCCCGAACCCGGCCACCCCCGGCACCTCGGCGGTCGTCATGGCCTCCCGCTTCGAGGTGCGGTCGCTCGCCGACGTGCCGCGCTTCTTCGTCAAGTCGCTGGCCGTCTGGCGACAGCTGCGCCGCGCGCCCGGCGCCCTCGGCGCCTCCCTGATCGCCCGGCCGCTGCGGCGGACCTTCTACACGCTGTCCGCCTGGGAGAGCCGCGAGGCCCTCAACGCGTTCGCGGCCGCCGAGCCCCACCGCTCGGTCATGAGGGGCCTGCGCGACACCACGAAGCAGGCCACCTTCACCTTCTGGCCGACGCCCGTCGAGCAGCTCCCGATCCCCTGGGCCGACGCCCACGCCCGCCTCGATGCCGAGCGCGCCGGAGCCGCGGCCCCGGATGCCACCTGACTGCCGGCGTGACACCGCCCGCCGCCGCACGCGGGTGCGGCGGCGGGCGTCCGGCCGCTCGGCCGCTCGGCTGGCCGGTGGGCCGGTAGGCCGGTAGGCCGGCCGGTCAGTGCCGCAGGTCGGCGAGCAGCAGGTTGGGGTCGGTGCGGGTGAAGTACGCCGCGCTCGGGACGTAGACCGTCCCGCCGCGCACGGCCACCGAGGTCGGGTTGGACACGCCGTCGGCGGCGGTGAGGACGGTGTGGTGGCTGCCGTCCGCCGCGACGTACACCGCCTCGCTGGTCCCGTTCAGGGCCGCGATCAGGGCGTCGCCACGCCCGGTGAAGGCGAAGTCGTCGATGCCCGCGAGCCCGCTCGCCCGGACCTCCGCGGGCCGGGCCGCGCCGTCGTCGCCGATGGGGATGCGCAGCAGGTCGCCGGTGTCGGTGTTGCCCACCCAGACGGCACCGCGGTGCACCTTGAGGCCGTTGGCGCCGAACGCGGTCACGGGCTTCAGCAGGGCGTCGTCGGACCAGGTGGTGGCGGGGCCGCCGTCCGCCGGGATCGCGTAGACGACGCCGAGCGCCGAGTCGGCGGTGTAGAGGCGGCCGGTGTGCTCGTCGAGGGCGAGGCCGTTGGGGAAACCGGTCACGGGCAGCGCGGCGATCCGCTCGGGGGTGCCGCCGGGGCAGAGCCGCCAAATGCCCTGTAGGTCGTCGGTGCCGGTGGCGTAGCCGAAGTAGAGGGTGCCGTCGTGGGCGCGGGCGATGCCGGTGACGATCGCGGCGCCGATGAGCGGGGTGGCGGGGTTCGCGGGGGCGGGCAGGGTGGCGAGGACGGTGAGGTGGCCGCCGGTGTCGACCCGGCCGATCTGCCGGGCGAAGGAGAGGGTGAGGTCGGCGGAGCCGTCCGGCTCGAGGGCGATGTTCTCGGGTTGCTGCCCCCGGGCCAGGTCGAAGTGGGCGACGATCCGGGGGTCGGACAGCGGCGGCGCGACGGCAACGGCCGGGGTCGCGGCCAGCAGGGCGAGGGCGGCGCAGGCCGCGGGGACGAGGCCGGCGGCCCTGCCCGTGCGGGGTGTGCGGGACGTTCGGGGCGAGCCGGGCGAGCCGGGCGAGCGGCGGGCTGGCCGGAGCAGGCGGGACATGGTCTCTCCTTGATCACTTGATCGACTTGATCGACGGGGCGGCGACGGTCGCCTGCCCGCCAGCAGAACACCCCTGACCGCGCGTCACCCCCGATCGACCGTCGCGTCCACGGCTACATCCCCCGGTCGGTCGCCCCGCCCGCACGGTCGGGCGCGTCCCGGCGGTCCGCACCGACCCCATTTTGTGACGTGGCCCTGTCTAGTTCGTTCCCGTCCCGGTGTGATGGGATGTGCCGTCACGGGGTGATGACCGCTGGTGGGGGTGGTGTGTGTGATGCGCAACGGACGACTGTCAGGGCTCGACGGGGACGCGGCGTACCTGGTCGCCGTCGGACTGGTCCGACTGGGCGCGCAGGAGTGGCTGGGCACGGCGGGCGTGGCACCGACCTGGGTGGGCGGCCTGCGGGCGGCCTCCTTCGCGGACGCCTGGCTGGCGTTCGGCGACCCGGCGGCGCCCGGGCTACGGGCGCCGGCCACGGCAGTGCTGCGGGCGGTCGCCGAACGAGCGGCGAAGCTGGTCGTCGAGTCCTGCGCGGGGGACGAGCCGACGGCCCTGGAATGGCTGGGGCAGCGGTCGGCGGAGGCCCGCGAGCAGGCGCGGCGGGACGACGTGTCACACCCGGCCGAGCCCTGCGCGCTGACCCTGGTCTGGCACGGCGTCCAGGCCCTGGCCACCGGGGACGAACCGGACGGGCCGGACGAACCCGACGCGCCGTACCACGGCAGGCGCAGCGCGGAACGCATGGACGAGCGGATCGAGGCGTACGTACGGGAGCGGCACCGCCGCCAGGACACCCTCGCGCTGGTACTGGGCTGCACCCGGATCGCCGCGGCCGCGCTGGTGGAGCTGTGCGATGCCGATCCGGAGCGGGTGTGCCGGTGGCTGGAGGAGGACGCGGCACGCGCCATGCCGCGCGGCGGACCCGTACCGCTGTGGGTGCCCGGGCGGCCCTGGCAGCCGGCGGGCTGACGAGGCCGCCCGACTCCTGGGCGCCGACCGGGTCAGGCAGCGCCCAGGAGTCGGGCGGCCTCGGTCATGGCCGGGCCGAGGGCGAGGTCGAGGCGCAGCTCGGCGAGGTCGTCGCCACGGGTGGGGCCATGGTTGACGATGGCGACGGGCAGCTGCGCACGGGCGGCGCGCCGCACGAAGCGCAGGCCCGACAGGACCGCGAGCGAGGAGCCGAGGACCACCAACGAGCGTGCGGTGTCGACCAGTTCGTAGCAGTGGTCGACCCGGGCGGCGGGCACGTTCTCGCCGAAGAAGACCACGTCCGGCTTGAGCACGCCGCCGCAGTCCGCGCAGGGCGCCACGCGGAATCCCTCCACCAGCTCCTGCGGCAGCTGCGCGTCGCCGTCCGGGCGCAGCGTGGCGCCGGGGCGGCGGAAGCCCCGGTTCAACTCGTCCAGGCGCTGGTCGAGTTCGGCCCGGGAGCTGGTGCGCCGACAGTCGAGGCAGACCACCCGGTCGAGGCCGCCGTGCAGTTCCACGGCCTCGCGGGTGCCGGCCGCGCGGTGGAGGCCGTCGACGTTCTGGGTGATGACCGCCGCGACGTGACCCGAGCGGCGCAGCCGTTCCACCGCGCGGTGGCCGGCGTTGGGCCGGGCCCGGGCGAAGGCGGGCCAGCCGGTGTGGCTGCGGGCCCAGTAGCGGCGCCGAGCGGCCTCGCTGCCGATGAACTCCTGGTAGGTCATCGGGGTGCCGGTGCGGCGGCGGCCGGTGGCGCCGCGGTAGTCGGGGATGCCGGACTCGGTGGACAGTCCGGCGCCGCTGAGCACGACCGCACCGCCCCGGTCCAGCAGCCGGACGAGGCCCGTGAGGCCCGTGAGAACCGTCGGACCCGCGAGGACCGTCGAACCCGCCGGACCCGCCGAGCTCTCCGGCGGTTGCGGTGCGGTGGCTTCCGACGCGTCCATACCGCCGAGAGGGTAACCCCGCCGCCGGGCAACCTCGCCGGGCGGCTACGCGTCCCCCGTGGCGAACGCGACGATCCGCGCGAGGGACGGCTGCCAGCCGTCGGCGGTGTCCACGAGCAGGCAGGGGACGTCGAGCGCGATCGGCGCCCACGACTCGATCGGCCGCTCCCCCGCCTCGATGCGGCGCAGGAGTGCGGCGTCCGCGTGCACGGCCCGCGAGGGCAGGTCGGCGGCACGGCGCGCGATGCGCCGGCGGGCGAGCTCCGGGTCGACGACGCAGCGCACGACGCGGATGCCGGCCAGGTCGGCGAGCGGCTCCAGGCCCAGTCGCCACAGGCGGTCCTGGAAGGCCGCCTCCGCCACCAGGCTCGTCCCGGCCGCGAGGAGTGCACCGATCGCGCGGAAGAACGCCTCCAGCGTCCTCAGGTCCAGGTCGTTCCCGGGATCAGCGACGTTCCTGGAATCAGCGGCTTTGCCGGGATCGGCGCCACCTGCGGCCATGCGCTCCTTGAGCTCGTCCCGGCAGACCACCGGCCAGCCGAGCGCGTCCGCCAGGGCGTGCGCCAGTGTGGTCTTGCCCGCCCCGGGCGGGCCGCTGACGACAACCAGTGTCGGACGTCGGGTCGTGCCGCGTGAGGTCATGCCACCGGATTCTGCGCCCGGGCCGCCGCCGTCCGCCACCTCCCCGGTGGGTGACGGACGGCCGACGGTGGGTCGGCCCGGTCGACCTTCTCCCAGCTGTCACCGCCCGACGTCGAGGTGTACTCGGAGGGACCGCCGTGTACGAGGAAGGACCGCCGGCGTACGAGGAGGGACCGCCGGTGTACGAGGAGGGACCGCCGGTGTACGAGGAGGGACCGCCGGTGTACGAAACCGCGCTGCCGGTGTACAGCCGACCGGCGGCCTCGAAGCACCCCCCGAGCCGGCCCCGCTCTCAGCCCCAGCCGGGCACCGGCGGCAGCGGCCACGCCGGCGGGGTCGGCAGCGGGCCGCCAGCGGGGGTCTCCGGGGCCGGGCCGCGGCCGGCGAGCCAGGCGAGCAGGACATGCCCGGGGCCGCTGACGGCGGGGCCGGTGGCGGCGAGGGTCCAGGTGCGGCCGAGGTCGGTGGCTTCCAGCCGGGCGACGGGGAAGTCCCGCGCGGCCAGGGTGGCGGCGGTCGTGTCGAGCGCCCAGGTGACGTAGCCGGTGGGCCAATCGGCGCTGGTGCGGCCGAGGTTGAGGTCGACGTGGTGGGTCTCGAGTTCGCGCCGGGCCCGGTGGAGGGTGAACCAGGCGGGGTGGCGCCACCCCGCGAGGGCCGGCACCAGCGCGGGCCAGCGCTCGACCGGCATCGCCGCCGCCTCGTCGAACAGCCCGTCCAGACTGCGCCGCAGGTCCGTGACGAGGTCGGCCGCACCGCGCTCGGCCCCTTCGCGCAGCGCGCGGTCCAGCGCGGCCGCGTCGGCCCGCGGGCCGGGCTCGGTGCCGGTGCGGGCGAGCGTCAGCAGCCAGCGGTACACGTCGGCGCTGCGCGCGAGGTGGGTGATGACGTGGGCGCGGCTCCAGCCGGGCAGCGCGGACGGTTCACGGGCCTGCCGGTCGGTCAGGCCACCCAGGTCGGCCGCGAGGCGCTCGGCGGAGTCGCGGACATCGGCGAGCAGGACGGCCGGTCGGGCGCCGGCGGGGTCGGCGGTGTGGGTCACGGGCACGTACTCTACGGCCGACCGAGCCCACCCCCCTGGGCGTGGGCTCGGAACCATGCGCGGATTCTCGTCGGCGGCGGCGTGGCCGAACCACTCGCCTCCTGTTGACGGAAAGTCAGCGCGTTCCCGGCGGCCGGACAACGGTCGCGGGGAAGGGTGTACCGGTACGACATCGGGCGGTTATGCTCGCGCAGTATCACCTGCCCGATCGCGGCTGACCCAGGGGGGATCAACGCGCGCGCGGCCCCTTTACCCGTTCCTGCTCGCACGCGGTTCCGCGCAGCACGACGGGGATTTCGCGCCGGCGCCGAGCCACGCCACCGGACGCCACCGGATCCGGAATTCCGGGCGCCCCCTCCATTTCTCCGAATACGGGACAGCGATAACGGAAATGGCCCGATCGATCCGATCGGTGCCCGGCCACCAGTCGCGACAGATTCGACGAAGTGAGGACGAACGTGATGAAGAATCGGACCGTTTCCGCATTACGGCGCCTCGCGGCGGTGTGCGCCGCGGCGACGCTCCTGTCGGTCGGCGTCGCGGGTTCCGCTCCCGCCACCGACCTCACCACCCCGGTCTGCCAGGCCACCACCGTCGACGTCCCGCTGGGCTCGGGCACCGGCCGGCTGTGGGGCGAGCTGTGCCGTCCGGCCGGGTCCTCGCCGAGCACCGTGGTGACGATGGTGCACGGCGCGACCTACAACCACAACTACTGGGACTTCCCGTACGAGCCGGACACCTACTCGTTCAGCCGGATGCTGAACCGGGCCGGGTACGCCACCTTCGTCGTCGACCGGCTCGGCACCGGCAACAGCACCGTCCCGCCGAGCTCCCAGCTGACCCTGGCCGTCGAGGCCGGACACATCCACAAGGTCGTACAGGACCTGCGGGCCGGCCGAATAGGGGGCACCGGCTTCCACAAGGTGGTGCTGGCCGGCTACTCCCTCGGTTCCGCGGTGTCGGAGATCGAGGCGTCGACGTACCACGACGTCGACGCGCTGCTGGTCACCGCCCTGGGCCACTACAACAACCCGGCGGGCACGCAGGCGATCATCGCGAACGGGCAGGACCCGAACACCGACCCGGTGACCGGGGGCCGGTACCCGTACGACGCCGGCTACGCCACCACCAGGCCGGGCAGCCGGGCGACCGTCTTCTACGCCGACCAGCCGATGGACCCGGGCGTGCTCCTCATGGACGAACTCACCAAGGACGTCGACGTCTTCATGGAGGCGAGCGACCCGCTCATCACCGATCCCTCGGTCAGCAAGGCGATCAATGTCCCGGTCATGTTCGCCCTCGGCGACCACGACCCGCTGATGTGCGGTGCCGGCTACGAGGACTGCACGTCGGCGGCGGCCCTGCGCGCCCAGGAGGCGCCGTTCTGGAGCTCCGCGCCCAGCTTCGACGTCCTCCTGCTCCCGAACGCCGGGCACGGCCTGAACCTGGCGCCGAACACCGGGGTCCTCCGGACGGCGGCCGCGGCCTGGCTGAACCGGGTGGTCGGACACTGCTGACGGCACACGAGTGCCCGATGGCCCCGTGAGGGTGCCATCGGGCACGACGTGACGTCACCCGCTCAAGTGGCCGGCCCGCCTCCGCCCGGCTCGTCTCCGCCCGGCTCCACCCCGTCCGGCGTGACCCCGTCCGGGCCCGGCGACCGGTCCTTGAACAGGAACACGGCGTTGGCCGGGCAGACCCGCGCCGCTTCGCGTACGGAGTCGGCCAGTTCGGGTCCGGGCTCGGGAAGCAGCACCTCGGCGACCTCCGCGACGTCGCTCATCCGGAAGACCGCGGGAGCGGCGTCCACGCAGTGGCCGTACCCGGCGCAGCGGGTCAGGTCCACCTCGACGCGCGCCACCCGGGCCTTCCCGCCCCGCTCCTGCCGCAGCGGCATCAGAGCAGGACGCCCATGTTGCCGGGCATGGTCTCGGCGTCGAGGACGACGCGGTGCTCGACGAAGCGCAGCCCGCCGGCCGTCCGCGTGAGGATGTCGTCGTAGCGGCCGCAGACGTGGAAGCGGGACGGTTCGACGCGGTCGGCGATGTACAGGACGACGTACGCCTCGGCCTTGATCCGGCCGTCCTCGGTCTCCCGGGCGCGCACGTTGGTGACGGTGTGCAGGGTCCGGGTCGGGTTGTGGCGCAGATAGCCGTTCATGTAGGCGGCGCGCTCCTTCAGTGCGCCGAGGCCCCGGTCGGTGTACCACCACATGCCGGTCGTCGAGACGTTGTTGTGCGTGCCGACCGCGTACAGACCGGTGTCGAGGAACAGGTCGACCCAGGCGTTGGGGCGCTTGTCGTCCATCGTCAGGGCGTAGGACACGTAATGGTCCTCGACCTCGTTGCGCAGGCCGGGAGAGGTCATGACCACTGTGGACATGGCGGTGTCGCGCCTTCCTTCCGTCGTCGGGCCGCTCACGACTCGTCCTGGAGGTACTGCTGGTAGACCCGGAAGAACTCGCGCTGCGAGTACTCGTCCCGGACGTCGGCGTCCTCGCCGCCCCGGCCGGGCTCGGTCCCCCGGGTGAAGAGGTTGTACCGGCCGCCCTCGCCGCGCACGCCGATCTGGCAGCGGGCGGCGGCCTCGGTGTCGTCGCAGCTGATCTTGCCCCACGAGCCCTGGGTGTCGGCGAGGTTCTCCAGCACCTCCCGCCGCGCGGCCTCGTCGTCCTCGACGTCCGAGTAGACGGTGATGTCGACCCGGGCCCGATCGACGCCGAGCGGGGTGACCGTCTGGATGTACCCCGCCTTCATGCCGCGCGGGGTGTCCTTGGGGCCGGGCTGGATGTCGAGGTTGGGGAAGAGCGCGAGCACTTCCTGCCGGATCTCCGGTGGTTCGCCGCCCCCGAAGCCCTCGAAGCCGTCCGGCGGGCCGGGCGGTCCCTGGGCGAGCATGCTGTTCCAGCCGACCGGCATGGTGCCGTCCGAGAAGTCCACCCCGCTGAAGCGCTGGAGGGCGCGGGCGTACTTCGGCGGGTCGAGCGGAGGGAAGGCCCACTGGAGGACCGAATGCCCGGGCGCCGCGCCCCAGTTCCAGCCCCGTGCGGCGGTGCCGACCAGCAGGTCGCGGATGCTGCGGTGGGTGAACTCGGCGTGGTAGTCGTCCCGGAAGTTCTCGTGCCAGAACTTCCAGTTGCCCTCGTAGATCCAGCTGTTGCGGCCGATCGGCTCGATGCCCTGCACGTACGGCGCGAGGTGGTCGGTCATCTCGCCGAGGAAGTCGGTGAGCGACGGCACCGTCGGCCGGATCGCGACGAAGACCAGGTCGTGGAAGGTGTCGCAGTGCACCGGCTTCAGGCCGAGGGCGCCGCGGTCGAAGTCCGGTCCGTAGCCCTCCTCGTAGGGCACGCCGGTGAGCTCACCCTTCAGGTTGAACGCCCAGGCGTGGTACATGCACTTGAGGACCTGGCCCTGGTTGCCGCACCGCTCTCCGGTCAGGATCGCGCCGCGGTGGGTGCAGGCATTGTGGAACGCGCGGATCTCACCGTCGTTGCCCCGCACCACGAGCACCGGCTGGTTGGCGATGGAAACCGTGAAGTAATCACCCGGCTTCTTCAGATCGCGGGTCAGGCAGGCGTAGTGCCAGGTCCGGGTGAATATCCTTTCCTGTTCCAGTGCGAAGATCTTCTCGCTGGTGTAGATTTCCCGGTCCACCACCCCGGTGGCGAGATCGGTGCCGAAATCCGGGCTCAACTTCATGGGGCAACCTCCCTAGGGGCACGCGAACGCCGCCCTGCCCGCTCAAGATTCGCGACGATTGTGACAACCGAGCGAGTTCATCGTCAACGATCAGCGCGGCGCCGGCGCCCTTGTCCGACTGGGGAGAATTCCCAGTCGGACAAACCCCCGGAACCTTTCCCGGCGTCATTGACAGGCGGCGGATTCCCGATGACCCTCGGACGGGGCATCGACCCGCGCAGGAAAACGCCGACCAGCCGCCTCCGGCCGTTCGAGGACGCCGCACACGGGGGCGCTGATGCTCCCGGCGCCGCCCCCACCCACCCCACCTCCGGAGTTCGTGATGACTCTCCTACGGCTGGACACCAGCATCCTCGGCCTCCGATCCAGCACCGCCGTGCTCGCCGACCTCGTGGAGCGGGAGTGGCGCGCCGCGACCCCGGACGCGCCGGTGGTGGTCCGGCGCCACCTCGGCGAGGCCCCGTTGCCGCCGACCGCCTGGGCCGCCGCGGTGGCGACCCGGTTCACTCCCCCGGAGCGGCACACACCCGAGCAGCGGGACGCCCTGGCACTGGCCTCGTCGCTGACCGACGAGCTGGTCGCCGCCGACGCCGTGATCGTCGCGGCGCCGCTCTACAACTTCGGTGTCTCCCAGCACCTGAAGGCCTGGGTGGACCTCGTCCTCACCGATCCGCGGATGGCCCCGGGCGGGGAGAGACCGCTGGCGGGCAAGCCGGCGGTGCTGGTGACCGCCCGGGGCGGCGCCTACGGGCCGGGGACGCCGCGGGACGGCTGGGACCACGCCATCGGCTGGATGCGTCGCATGTTCGACGATGTGTGGAAGCTTCAACTCACCGTGGTGGAACGGGAGTTGACTCTCGTTGGGATCGATCCGGCACTGGACCGGTTCACCGAGCTGGCCGCGCGCACCCGGATCGCCGCAGAGGAACAGGCCCGCGCGGCGGGCCGGGACCTCGCCCGGCGCGAGAGCGCCGTCCTCGGCTGAGCCGCAACTCCCGCCCACCGCCCGACAAGGAGGACACCGTGCCCGCACGCACCGGGAAGCAGTACCTGGACAACCTGACGTCGCTCCAGCCCGAGATCTACCTCAACGGCCGCCGCATCACCCACGTCACCGAGGAGCCGGTCTTCGCCGGCCCGCTGCGGACCATCGCGGAGCAGTACGACCTCCAACTGGACCCGCGGTACGTCGACATCTGCACCTACGCGGACCCCACGACGGGTGAACGGCTGTCGCGCTCGTTCCAGCCGTGCCGGAGCAAGGAGGACCTGGTCGCCAAACGGCGGCACTTCAAGCTCCGCGCCGACCACACCTTCGGGATGATGGGCCGGTCGCCGGACTTCATGAACGCGTTCGTCCTGGGCTGGAACACCAACGCCCCGGTGTTCGGCGACCTGGACGAGCGCTTCGGCCGGAACGCCCGCCGGTACTACGAGCACGTACGGGACAACGACCTCTTCCTGACGCACGTCCTGATCAACCCGGCGATCGACCGGTCGAAGACCTCGTCCCAGCAGGAGGACCCGTTCCTGCACCTGGGGAAGGTGCGCGAGACCGACGAGGGCATCGTCGTCCGTGGCGCGAAGATGCTCAGCACCATGGCGCCGTTCGCGGAGGAGCTCGTGGTCGTCCCCTTCGGGGGCATCGCCCCGGGCGACGACGACTACGCGGTGGTGTTCGCGATCCCCACCGACACACCGGGGTTGAAGTTCATCTGCCGCGAGCCGGTGGCGCCGGCCGGCCGGACGGAGTTCGACCACCCGCTCAGCAGCCGGTTCGAGGAGATGGACTGCATCGCCGTCTTCGACGACGTGCTGGTCCCGTGGGACCGGGTCGTCGTCGACGGCCGGCCCGGCAGCCGCGACCTGGTCAACCGGGTGCTCGGCAACGACCCGAGCGTCCTGGTGGTCAACGGCGCTCGGAGCCTGGCCTCGATGGAACTGCTGTGCGGCATCGCGACGAAGGTCGCCGACGCGACCGGGATCGACGAGTTCCTGCACGTCCAGGAGAAGCTCGGCGACCTCATCTCCCGGCTCGACACCCTGCGGACCCTGTTCTACGGCGCCGAGGCCCTGGCCGCCCCGCTGCCGGACGGCACCTGGGTGCCGTACCTGCCGGGGATGATGGCGTTCCTCATGCAGACCGCGCCGACGCACCGCCGGATGGTCGAGGTCATCCAGATCCTGGCGGCGGGCAACTTCTTCTACGCGCCGTCCGGCGGGGACTTCGCCAACGAGGAACTGCGCCCGCTCATCGACCGGTTCGTGCGGGGTCGCCCGGGCGTCTCGGCCGAGGAGCGGGTCCGACTGTTCAAGCTCGCCTGGGATGTGGCCGGCGACGGGTTCGGCCAGCGGCTCATGCAGTACGTG
The DNA here is from genome assembly GCF_055575755.1 of Kitasatospora sp. NPDC034035. Classification (NCBI taxonomy): domain Bacteria; kingdom Bacillati; phylum Actinomycetota; class Actinomycetes; order Kitasatosporales; family Streptomycetaceae; genus Kitasatospora; species Kitasatospora sp. NPDC034035. Next base: position 50,472 of record NZ_JBVISA010000027.1, read on the forward strand.
AACTACTACAGCGGCGACCCGGTGCGGCTGACCGCCGGGCTCTACCTGGGCTCGGACAAGACGGAGATCCACCGCACGGTCGAGCGGGCGCTGGCCGGCTCGGACCGGAGCCTGGACATCCCGCTCTCGCCGGAGGTGCTGCACATGGCGCCCCCTCCCGCGCCGACCAAGCCGCTCACCGGGATGTACCCGGCGAAGAGCCAGCCGTCGTCGTAGCGGCCGTGGCGGTGTGCGAGCGGGGAATCTCCCCACTCGCACACCGGGACCACCGGGGCCACCCGGGAGCACGGGGATCACCGGCAACCCGGAGGGGCGATGCCAGGGATGCTGCAGCCAACCTAATTTGACCGAACGTCAGGAATGCCAGACGCCAGAGATGCCGAGGCTGCTAGGATGCTAGCAATCTCACCCCCGGTCGCCGGTGGTCGGCGCCCGGCGGCACCTCGCATCCCCGGCACGGCCGGGAGGACGGAAGGACGGCGATGGCGGGTACGGGCCGGTTGATCATGAGGGGCGTCGTCGGCGGACTCGCCATCGGCTTCGGTGGCCGGAAGCTGTTCGGCTGGTTCGGCGGATCGGGCCACGAGCAGACGGCGGAGAACTTCGAGAAGTTCGGGTACCGCAACGGCCGGGCGATGGCCACGCTGGCCGGTGTCACCGAACTGGCCGCGGGCGTGGGCCTGGTGACCGGGACGGCCACCCCGCTGGCGGCGGCCGCCCTCATCGGGGAGATGGTCAACGCCGCGGCCGTGCACCGGCGGGAGGGCCTGTGGGCCGAGAACGGCGGCTACGAGTACCCGGTGGTCCTGATCACGGCCGCGGCCTGCCTGGCCTGGGACGGCCCGGGGCCGCTCTCCGTCGACCGTGCGCTCGGCCGCGAGCGGACCGGTGCCGTCTGGGGGCTCGGCGCCCTCACGCTCGGCGTTGCCGCCGGGACGACCGTGTGGCGCGTGTTCCGCGACGAGACGTACTGATTCCCCGCAACAGACCGATGCCAAGCTGAACACCGATCCCACGCTCCTCGGCTCCCGCGACGATGCCGAGGAGCGTGCGTCATTCCATCGGGTGAACTCGGCAGTACGGGACGAGCCCCGCAGCACGCGCCCGGGCGCGACGGATCCGCCCGGGCGCAACGGCGCGGGCACCGAGCATGACCTACCGTGATCGGAGATCCACGGACCGAGAGCGAGTACGTCATGCCTGCCCAGCGAACCGTCGCGCCCGAGTCGACCGCCTTGCGAGTGGCCCTGTGGCGGGCCATGCACGTCCAGGTCGACGCGCCCCCGCACGTCCTCGACGACGAGATCGGCCTGGAACTCGTCGCGCCGGGTGAGAACTGGCGCCGCCGGCCCGACATGGGCAGGAACGCCACCGGCGGATTCCGCGCGGGCGTCGTCGCCCGGGCGCGGTTCGTGGAGGACCTGGTCGCCGAGCGGTTCGCCGCCGGCGTCCGGCAGTACGTGATCCTCGGCGCCGGCCTGGACACCTTCGCCCAGCGGCGCCCGGAACTCGCCGCCGAGATGCGGGTGTTCGAGATCGACCAGGACGGCCCGCAGGCGTGGAAGCGGCAGCGGCTGAACGAGCTCGGCTACGGGGTGCCCGACTGGCTGCGCCTGGTCCCGGTCGACTTCGAGGCGGACGAGGACTGGTGGCAGCGCCTGGTCGAGGCCGGCTTCGACCCGGACCGGCCGGCAGTGCTGGCCAGCACCGGGGTCAGCATGTACCTCACCAAGGACGCGGTCGCGGACACCCTGACCAAGGCGGCGAAGACGGCCCCGGGCTCCGCCTTCGCGATGACCTTCCTGCTGCCGCCCGAGACCGTCGCCGCCGCGGGCGAGCAGCCGCACTATCCGATCCGGTTCCGCAGCTTCTTCACCGCCGAAGAGATGCTCCGGCTGGCGCGCGAGTGCGGGCTCCACGAGGTGCGGCACGTCTCGACGGCGGACCTGACCGAGCGCTACTTCGCCGGGCGCCCGGACGGGCTCCGGCCGGACGTCGGCGAGTCCTTCCTGCTCGGGTCCGTCGTCTGACGCGGGTCCGTCGTCTGACTCGGGTCTGGCGTCTGACCCACGTCTGGCGTCCGACCCGGGACCGGCGGCCGGGGGGCGACGAAGTCCCGGCTGCGGATCAGCGCGGTGGCCAGCACGCCACCCACCAGCGCCAGCAGGCCGGCGACGAGCAGCACGGCGTCGAGGGAGTCGGCGAATCCGGCCCGGATCGCGTCGGCCAGCGCGTCGCGGGCCTCCGTCGGCGCGAGCGCCACCGCCCGGTCGGTGACTCCCCGGTGCACCGCACCGGCGATCTGCTCGACCTGGCCGCTCAGCGCCGGGATGTCGGCCAGCCGGTGCCGGAGCGTCGCGTGCAGCGAGGCCGCGAAGATCGTGCCGTAGCAGGCGACCCCGACCGCGATGCCGATCTGCCGGAAGGTCTGGTTGGCGCCCGAGGCCATCCCGGACCGGTGCGGCGGCACGACACCCACCGCCGTCGAGGCGAGCGGTGGATTGACCAGGCCGGCGCCGAGGCCGGAGACGACGAGCCCGGCGACGAGGTGGGTCCACTCCGACCCGGCGGTCAGGCCCCGCATCAGCAGCAGGCCGGCGCCCACCAGGCCGAGGCCCGGGCCGATCAGCCACCGCACCGGCACCCGACTGGTCAGCCGGCCCGCGGCGAAGGCGGCGACGAAGGTGAAGGCGGAGCCGGTCAGCAGTCGGACGCCGGTGACCAGCGGGCTGCCGCCGAGGCCGTTCTGGAGATAGAGGACGAGGTAGACGAAGACCGCGTACAGCGAGGCGTTCATGGCGAAGGCCGCCACCGAGCCGCCGACGAAGGTCGGGATGCGCAGCAGCGACGGGTCGAACATCGGCTCCGGCACCCGCCGTTCGACCAGCGCGAACGCCACCAGGCAGAGCGCCGCCAGGCCGAGCCAGAGGGGCACGCCGCGCTGCCCCCAGCCGGCTTCGCTCGCCGTGATCAGCCCGTACACCAGGCCGAACAGCCCGGTGGTCAGGGTCACCACGCCCGGCCAGTCGATCCGGCGGTCCCCCGTGGTGCGGGACTCGTCCACCCGGCGCACCGTGATGACCAGCGCGGCGATGCCGACCGGCACGTTCACCAGGAAGATCCCGCGCCAGCCGACGCCACCGGTGAGCACGCCGCCGAGGACCGGGCCCAGACCGGTCGCGACGCCCGCGACCGCGCCCCAGACACCGAACGCCACGCCACGCTGCCTGCCCTGGAAGGAACCGGCGAGCAGGGCGAGCGAGGTGGCCGACAGGATCGCGCCGCCGCTCCCCTGCACCGCGCGGAACAGGACCAGCGTCGACGCGTTCGGCGCGAGGCCGCAGAGCAGCGAGCCGCCGGTGAAGACCACCAGGCCGACGACGAACACCCGCCGCCTTCCGTACCTGTCGGCGAGGAAACCGGCGGTGAGCAGCAGCGCGGCCAGTGTGAGGGCGTAGGCATCCGTCATCCACTGCAGGCCGGCGAAGCTCGCGCCGAGCGCGTGCTGGATGTCCGGCAGGGCGACGACGACCACGTTGACGTCGATCAGCAGCATGAACATCGACGCGCACACCACCAGTAGCGTCCACCATCGGCGTTCCATCGGGCGGGGCCTCCTCGATTCGCAGTAGCTTCGCCGCGCCCTACGCAGCGGTTTACGCAGTGGCTAGCGCCCGGCCGCTCCGGCGATGTCCAGGATCAGCCGCCTGCCGTGCAGTTCACCGGCCTCCATGCGCCGGTGGGCCTCGGCGGCGGCGGGCAGGGGCAGGGTCTCCGTCCTCCGGGCCCTCAGCCGCCCGGTGGGGAGCAGGCGGTTGAGGGCGTCGGCGGCGTCGGCCAGTTCGGCCGTCGTGGCACGGGAGATGACGAAGCCCCGGATCGAGCCGTCCTTCATGTAGAGCGCCCCCGCCGGGAGGACGGGGTGCGTGCGCGCGCCGGCGAGCAGCACGATCCGGCCCCGGGGTGCGAGGAGTTCGACCGCGGTGCCGAGGTCGTTCCGGCCCGAGGTGTCCAGGTGCACGTCGATCCCTTGCGGGCAGAGCGAGTTCAGGTGCTCGGTCAGGCGGGGATCGGCGTAGTCGAGCGCCTCGGCTGCACCGATGCCGTGGCAGTACGCCAGGTCGCGGCGGGCGGCGGTGGCGATCACCCGGGCGCCCGCCTCGGCGGCCAGCACGACGAGCGCGCTGCCGACGTTGCCGGCGGCACCGGCGACGAGGACGGTCTCCCCCGGCCGGAGGGCGCCGTGCCGGAACAGCGCGAGCCAGGCGGTGGCCCCGGGGTGCACCACGGCGAGGGCCGTGGTCGGCGCCACTCCCTCCGGCAGGTGGTAGAGCCGGTCCGCCGCCACAACCGCCCGTTCCGCCGCGGCCCCCGGCCGGCCGTCGTGGCCCAGGCTGTTGCACCACACCCGGTCGCCCGGGGCGAAGCCGGACACGTCGGCGCCCGTCTCGGCGACCACGCCGACCACGTCCCGGCCGATCACGAACGGGAAGCTCAGCGCGGTCCGGTACTGCCCGGACCGCACGAAGGTGTCCACCGGGTTGACCGTCGAGGCGAGGACGTTGACCAGCACCTCGTTCGATCGGGGCCGTGGGGCCGGGAGTTCGCCGTGCCGAATCTCTTCGGGTGACCCGAGTCGGTCTACATAGGCAGCCAGCACCCTGCCGATTCTGGCACCGGTGGACCGCGCGCGGGAACGTGCGGAGAAACGACCTGAGGCTTCGTCAACTCACACAAGACGTGCCGACTTGACGCACCCGCGACCTCTTCTTTGACTGCCGGCGCCACCCGCACGAGATTCGATCCATGACCTCAACCGATTTCCAGCTCACGCCCTTGTTCGATGTCCGGGCGCGGATCCGGATCGCCGCGTCGCCGGCCGAGGTGTACGCGGTGGTCAGCGATCTGCCGCGGAGCGCCGAGTGGAGCCCGGAGTGCACGGGCGGTACGTGGGTGGCCGGCCGCCCGGGGACGGTGGGCGCCGTCTTCCGCGGCGAGAACCTGCGCGCCCCGGACGTCGTCGCGTGGGCGCCCGTCGTCCGCGGCGTGTGGCGCACCGAGTCGCAGGTGGTCGCCGCCGAGCCCGGGCGGCTCTTCCGCTGGGCCATGCGGGACAGCGCCGGGAACCCGCAGGACAGCGTCTGGTCGTACGAGATCGCGCCGGACGGCGACGGCTGCGTCCTGGTGCACGGCCTGCGCATGGGCACCGCGACCGAGGGGATCCGGGGGATCACCGCGGAGATGGACGAGGCCACCAGGAGGAGGTTCCTCGCCGACTGGACCGAGAAGCTGGCCGGGGACCTCCAGGCCACGCTGGGCCGCGTCAGGGCGATCGTCGAGAAGGCGTGACCGGGAGGAAGGGCGGAACATGCTGCTGCAACGGGTGGGAAATCGCGGAATCCGGCTGGGCACGCTCTTCGACCGGGCGGCGGCCCGGCATCCGGCCAACGTCGTGGTCCTCGACCACGATCTGGACCTGGCACCCGAGCCGGGCCGCCGGCTGACCGTCGGGGAGATCGCGGACCTGGTCGACGACTTCGCGTCCCGGCTGTGGGCGGCCGGGGTCCGTCCGGGGGACCGGGTGGTCGTCTACAAGACGAACAACTTCGACATCACCCTGCTGGCGTGCATGGCCGTGCGGATCGGCGCGGTGCCGGTGCTGCTGTCGCCGAAGCTCGACGGCGCGACCGTGGCCGAGCTGGTGCGCCGGGTGGACCGGCCCTACCTCATCACGGACCAGGCCAAGTTGGACGGCGAACTGCCCGCCGCGGTCTTCGACCACGCGCGCCGGGTGCTGCTCGCCGCGGGCGACCACCCCGACGCCCGACGGCTGCAGGACCTGGCCGGTTCACCGCGGGTCGCGCCGGTCGCCGTGTCCGCCCACCATCCGACGCTGATCACGCACACGTCCGGCACCACCGGCATCCCGAAGCTGGCCGTCCACACCGGCTGGACGCTGCAGGCCCGCTACCGGCCGCAGGCCGCGGCGGCCGCGCTGGTCCGCAAGCGGCGCCCGGTGGCGATGCACGTGTCCTTCGTGCACTCCCGGCTCTTCACCGCGATGGCCATCGCGCTGCTGCGCGGTTTCCCGCTCGTCATGCTGGCCGACGACGACCCGCGACGGACCGCCGACCTGTTCGCCCGGCTGCGCCCGGGTGTGGTCGAGGCCCACCCCAACACGTTCATGCGGTGGGAGGAGCTGGTGGACGACCCGCGACGGCCGCTGGCCCAGGTGAAGTACTTCAGCAGCACCTTCGACGCCATCCACCCCCGGACCGTGCGGCGGATGCTGGGGGCCTCCCGGCACCAGGTGCCGATCTTCGCCCAGCTCTACGGCCAGAGCGAGGCCGGACCGGTGGTCGGGCGGATCTTCACCCGGTGGCGCGGCGAGGACGCCGACGGCCGCTGCGTCGGCCACGCGTTCCCCGGCATGACGGCGGTCCGGGTGGTCAGCCAGGACGGCCGGCCGGTGTCCGAGGCGTCCCCCGGATTCATCGAGATCCGCTCCAACGGCCGGGTCCTGACGTACCTGGGCGAAGCCGAGCGGTACGCCCGGCAGGAGCACGACGCGTGGTGGCGCATGGGCGACGTGGGCTACCGCACCCGGTGGGGCTGCCTGCACCTGCTCGACCGCGAGGTCGACGTCATCCCCGGCTTCGGCAGCACCCTGACCGCCGAGGACACCCTCTTCTCCGCGCTGGACGAGCTGGCGGAGGTCATCATCGTGCCCGGCCCGGACGGCAGGCCGGTGCCGGTGGTGTGCACCCGGGACAACAAGCCGCTCGACCAGGCGGCGTGGGAGCGTGCCACGGCCGGCCTGCCCCCGATGGCGGCGCCGGTCCAGTGGCGCCAGGCGGACCTGCCGCAGACCGCCACCACCAAGATCAAGCGGCTGGAGCTGGCGAAAGCCCTGAGCAACGGGAACCGGGGCCGATAGCGATGGCGAAGGTAGTCGTCGCCGGCGGCGGCATCGGTGGGCTGGCCGCCGCCTTGGGCATCGCGCGGCGGGGCCACGACGTGGTGGTCCTCGAACGCGGCGCGCACTTCGCCGAACTCGGCGCCGGGCTCCAGCTGGCGCCGAACGGGATGCACGCCCTGGCCCGCCTCGGGCTGGGTGCCGACGTCCGGTCCCACGCGGTGCACGTCGACGAGCTGCGGTTCATGGACGGTGTCACCGGTGAGCACGTCACCAGCGTGCCGCTCACCGAGGGCTACCGGCGGCGGTTCGGCAACCCGTACGTGGTCGTGCACCGCCGCGAACTCCACGGGCTGCTGCTCGCGGCCTGCCTCGACACGGCGCGGATCGAGCTGTGCCCGAGCCGGCCGGTCGCCGGGTACGAGCAGGACGGCACCCGTGCGACGGCCGTCCTCGACAACGGCGAGCGGATCACCGGTGACGCACTGATCGGGGCGGACGGCATCCACTCCGCGGTCCGTCGGCAGCTGGTCGGCGACGGACCGCCCCGCATCTCCGGCATCACCGTCTACCGCGCGATCATCCCGATGGAGCGGGTGCCGGAGCCGCTGCGGTGGAACGCCGTGACGTGGTGGGCCGGTCCCGGGTGCCACTTCGTGCACTACCCGATCGCCGGGGGCGAGTACCTCAACCTGGCCGCCAGTCACGACGGCGGCGCCACCCGGGCGCTCGCCGGCGTCCCGGTCGAACAGCGCGTCGTCCGCGACCTGTTCGGCGGGCTCGACACGACGCCGCGCCGGCTCCTCGACCTCGGTGAGCAGTGGAGGTCCTGGGTGCTGGTCGACCGGGCCCCGGTCGACGACTGGACCGACGGCCCGGTCGCCCTGCTCGGCGACGCGGCCCATCCGATGCTGCACTACGCGGCCCAAGGGGCCTGCCAGGCCCTGGAGGACGCGGTGGTTCTGGGCGACCTGCTGGACGGCGGCGGAACGGACGTCGCCGGGTGCTTCGCGGAGTACAACCGGCTGCGGCGCGACCGCACCGCCGCGGTCCAACGGATCTCCCGCGCGAGCATCGCGCTGTGGCACCCCGCCGGTGCGGACGCCTCGGCCAGGAACGCGGCGCTGTCCGGGATGTCGCCCACCGACCTGCACGACCACCTCGCGTGGATGCACGGCGCACGGGACTTCACCACCGGCGCCCCGGCCGCCCTCCCCCACCGGGAGGCGGCCCGATGACCGACCGGCACCTGCAGGTGTGCATCATCGGGGCCGGTCCCCGCGGGCTGTCGGTCCTGGAGCGGCTGTGCGCCAACGCCCGGCACGATCCGACGGCCCCCGCCGTCACCGTGCACGTCGTCGACCCGCAGGCCCCCGGCGCCGGCGCCGTCTGGCGGACCGGGCAGTCCCGCCACCTGCTGGCCAACACCGTGGCCTCGCAGATCACCGTCTACACGGACGCCAGCATGCGCATCGCCGGGCCGATCGAGCCCGGCCCCAGCCTGCACGCCTGGGCGCGGAACGTGGCGCTGCTCGGCTCCCCCGCCGACTACGACGAGGACGTCCTCGCCGAGGCACGGACCCTGGGCCCCGACTCCTACCCCACCCGGGCGCTGTACGGGCACTACCTCCGGGACGCCTTCCGGCGGGTGGTCTCCTTCGCCCCCGAGCGGGTGCGCGTCCGGGTGCACCGGTCGCTCGCCGTGGCCATGGCCGACACCCACGGCCTGCCCGACGGCGCGCAGGGCGTCCGGCTGGAGAACCGGACCCGGCTCGACGACCTGGACGCCGTGGTGCTGGCCCAGGGCCACCTCCCGGCCCGGCTGACCCCCCGGGAGGAGCGCGCGGCCGGCCTGGCCCGCATCCACCACCTCGGCTACCTGCCGCCCGGCAACCCCGCGGAGACCGACCTGAGCGCGGTCACGCCGGGCCGCCCGGTGCTGCTGCGCGGCCTCGGGCTGAACTTCTTCGACTACATGGCCCTGCTGACCGTCGGCCGCGGCGGCTCCTTCGTCCGCGACGGCGACCGGCTGCGCTACCGGCCCGGCGGGGACGAGCCCCTGCTCTACGCCTTCTCCCGCCGCGGAGTCCCGCACCACGCACGCGGGGAGAACGAGAAGGGCGCCTCCGGCCGCCACCGGCCCCGACTGCTGACACCCGGGTTCCTCGACGGGCTGCGCCGCCGCGCCCGCGCGGGCAGCCGGGTCCGCTTCGGCGCCGACCTGTGGCCGCTGATCGCCCGGGAGGTCGAAGCGGTCTACTACGGCGCCCTGCTGGCGTCCCGGGGGCGGCAGGCCGAACGGGAGGCCTTCTCGGAGCAGTACGTGGCGCTGCCGGACCCGGCGGACCGGGCCCGGCTGCTGGAACGCCACGGCATCGCCCCCGCGGACCGGTGGGACTGGGCACGGATCGCCCGGCCCTGCGCCGGTACGGAGTTCGGCGGGCGGGCGGAGTTCCGGAGCTGGCTGCTGGCGTACCTGGCGCGGGACGTGCGGGAGGCGAAGGCGGGCAACGTCAGCGGGCCGCTGAAGGCCGCCCTGGACGTGCTCCGCGACCTGCGCAACGAGATCCGGCTCGCGGTGGACCACGGCGGCCTGGACGGCGACTCGCACCGGGACGAGCTCGACGGGTGGTACACCCCGCTCAACGCCTTCCTCTCCATCGGCCCGCCGGTGTCGCGCGTCGAGGAGATGATCGCCCTGATCGAGGCGGGCGTCCTCACCCTCACCGGGCCCGGCACCCAGGTGCGCTTCGACACCGCCTCCCCGGGCTTCGTCGCCAACTCGCCCCTAGCGCCGGGACCCGCGGTGCGGTCCGGGGTCCTCATCGAGGCCCGGCTGCCCGAGCCGGACCTGCGCCGCACCGCGGATCCGCTCCTGCTCCACCTGCTCCGCACCGAGCAGTGCACCACCTACCGCATCCCGAACGCCCGGGGCGGCGCCCACGAGACCGGCGGACTCGCCGTCACCGAACGCCCCTACCGGCTGCTCGACGCGCACGGGCAGGCCCACCCGCGCCGCTTCGCCTACGGCGTCCCCACCGAGGCGGTGCACTGGGTCACCGCGGCCGGCATCCGCCCCGGGGTCGACTCGGTGACCCTCGCCGACGCCGACGCCATCGCCCGCGCCCTGCTCGCCGTGCCACCGGTGGACCGCCAACCGGTCGCGGCCGACCCGGCGAGCGATCCGACCGAACTGACGGGAGTTCCGATATGACGATGCCGCCGCCCCCCGCCGACGCCCGAGCCGCTACCGGTGCCGATGCCGATGCCGGCCTGCTCTCCCCCGTACGGGCCGGCACCCCCGTCGAGGCCGCCGTCGCCGACCGGGCGTGGCTGCAGGCCATGCTCGACGCCGAGGCGGCACTGGCCCGGGCCCAGGCCCGGCTGGGCACCGTACCCGGACCGGCGGCCGCCGCGATCACCGCCGCGGCCCGGGCCGACCGCCTCGACCTGCGCCGAATCGCCGTACAGGCGCGGGAAACGGCCAATCCGGTGGTGGCACTGGTGACGGCGTTCACCGCGCTCGTCGCCGCCGACGACCCCTCCGCCGCCGAGTACGTGCACCGGGGCTCCACCAGCCAGGACATCTTCGACACCGCCGCCATGCTGGTCGCCGACCGGGCGCTGCGCCTGCTCCGGCAGGACCTCGGCCGGACGGCGCGGGCGCTGGCCCGCCTCGCCGGCCGGCACCGTGACACGGTGATGGCCGGCCGGACCCTGGCCCTGCACGCGGTGCCCACCACCTTCGGGCTGAAGGCCGCGGGCTGGCGGAGCCTGGTGCTCGACGCCGCCGACCGGGTCGACCGGGTGCTGCGGGACGGTCTGCCGGTGGCGCTCGGCGGGGCGGCCGGCACCCTCGCCGGCTACCTCGCCCACGCCGACGCCTACGCCGGCGCGCACGCCGACGCGGGGGGCGCCGCCGACCCCGGCGGGTACGCCGACGCCCTCGCCGACGCGTTCGCCGCCGAGACCGGGCTCGCCCGGCCGCGACTGCCCTGGCACGCGCTGCGCACCCCGATCGCCGACCTCGCCGCCGCGCTCTCCTTCACCGCCGGCGCCCTGGGCAAGATCGCGCTCGACGTCCAGACCCTGGCCCGCACCGAGATCGCGGAGCTGACCGAACCGGGCGCGCCCGGACGCGGCGGATCCTCCGCCATGCCGCACAAGCGCAATCCGGTGCTCGCCACCCTGATCCGGAGCGCGGCGCTCCAGGTACCGGTGCTGTCGGCCGGGCTGACGCAGTGCCTCTGCGTCGAGGACGAGCGGTCGGCCGGCGGCTGGCACGCGGAGTGGCAACTGCTGCGCGAGTGCCTGCGGCTGACCGGCGGATCGGCGCACACCGCGGTGGAGCTGGCCGAAGGGCTGCAGGTGCGGGCGGACCGGATGCGCGACAATCTCGCCCTCACCGGGGGCCGGATCGTCTCGGAACGGATCGCCGCCGTGCTGGGCGCCACCCTCGGCCCGGCCGCCGCACGGCACCTGCTGACCGAGGCCGCCGCGGCCGCCGAACGGTCCGGCCGCCCGCTGTCCGCGGTGCTCGCCGAGGCCCCGGAACTCGACGGCCGGCTGCCCGTCGGCGAGTTGGAGCGCCTGTGCGACCCGGCCCACTACACCGGCGCCGCCGGGCCGTTGGTCGATCGGGCGCTGAAGGAGTGACGCTGACGACGGAAGGGGCCCGCCTCGGTCGGCGGGCCCCCTTCCGTCGTCCTCACTGTCCCAGGGCCTCACCGAGCCGGTCGGCGATGACGCGGACGCCGTCGACGGTGAGCACCGACTCCGCGTGGAACTGCACCGAGGCGAACCCGGGCCCGCGGAGCGCGTGCACCTCCCCCGTCGCCGGATCGCGGCTGATCTCCACCGCGCCGATCCCCGGGCACTCGGTCTTGTCGTCGTCGCTGCGGGCGGCGAAGGAGTTGTAGAAACCGACCCGCTCGGGGCGGCCGAACAGGTCGATGTCCTGCTGGAGGCCCTGGTTCGGCACCCCCTTGCGGATCACCTCCAGCCCGAGCCGGGCGCTGAGCACCTGGTGGCTGAGGCACACCGCGAGGAACGGCCGCCGTTCCGCGAGCAGCCGGTCGACCGCCGCGTGCAGATGGGCGATCTTGGGCTGCCCGACGTCCAGCGGGTCGCCCGGTCCCGGGCCCGTCACGACCAGGTCGTATCCGTCGAAGGTGTACCGCTCGTCGAACCGACGGACCGTCACTTCCAGGCCCAGTGACCTGAGTTGGTGGGACAGCATGACGGTGAAGGTGTCCTCGGCGTCGACCACCAGCACCCGGCGGCCGTCCAGCCCGGACCGGGGGCCGTACAGCCCGGACCGGGGGCCGTTGCGCCGGTCCGCGTCGGTCAGCCAGAAGTCGGCGATGCCGGTGTTGCGGCGGGCCAGTGCGGCCCGGACACGCGGGTCGTCGGCGAAGCGCGCGGGCCGGTCGGCCCGGACGGGCGGCCCGTCTGTGCGGGACGCGGGCCGGTCGGCCCGCAACGCGGCGAGCAGCCCCGCGGCCTTGGCCCGCGTCTCGGCGACCTCCGACGCGGGGTCGGAGTGGCGCACCAGGGTCGCCCCGACCCCGAGCCGGAGCCGGCCGCCCCGGTCGATGTCGGCGGTGCGGATCAGGATGGCGGAGTCCAGCGTGCGGCCGCCGCCGCCGTCGCGGCCGATGAGCGCGACGGCCCCGCTGTAGTAGCCGCGGCCCGCGGGCTCGTACCGGCGGATGATCCGGCAGGCGTTCTCCAGCGGGCTCCCGGTCACGGTGGGGGCGAACAGGGTCTGCCGGAGGATCTCGCGCGGGTCGCGGGTGCTGCGCCCCTCGATGAAGTACTCGGTGTGCGCCAGCCGGGCCATCTCCCTGAGGTACGGGCCGACGACGCGGCCCCCGCCCTCGCAGATCCCGGCCATCATCTTGAGTTCCTCGTCGAGGACCATGTAGAGCTCGTCGGTCTCCTTGCGGTCGCCGAGGAAGGCCAGCACGTCCGGGAGGGCCGGGCCGCTCGGCGGGTACCGGTAGGTGCCGCTGACCGGGTTCATCACGGCGGTGCCGCCGTGCACGCTGATGTGCCGCTCCGGGGTGGCGCCGACGAACGTCCGGTCGCCGGTGTGCACGATGAACGTCCAGTACGCGCCGGTCTCCTGCTGGAGCAGTCGGCGGAACAGCGACAGGCCGTGCCCGGGCGAGTAGTGCGTGATCTCCGCGACGTAGGAGCGCTTGAGGACGAAGTTGCCGCCCTCGCCCCGGCCGATCTCCTCGGTGACGACCGTGCGCACCAGGTCGGCGTAGTCGTCGTCGGAGATGTCGAAGTGCTCACCGGAGAGTCGGATCGGCAGGTCGGGCAGCTGTGCCAGCGCCTCGTGGCAGGGCACCTCGGCCTGGGCCGTGACGGTCATCGCCAGCAGCGGCTCGCCGTCGTCGGTACAGGCGAAGCCGCGCTCGGCGAGCTGCCGGAACGGCACCAGCACCAGCACGTCGTGGCCCGCGCCGTCGGCCCGTTCGGGCAGCGGGATGTCGGCCAGGGCGGCCACCGCGGACACCTCGCCGACGAGGACGTCCAGCACCTCGCCGCCGGTCCGCTCCGGGCGGTGGATCAGCGCGAACGCCGGTGGCCGCGGCGACCGGACCAGCTCGAGCAGGTCCGGCGCCGCGGGCGTCGTGGGCGCGGGGGGCGTCGTGGGCGCGGGGGGCGCGGGGGGCGTCGTGGGCGCGGGGGGCGTCGTGGGCGCGGTCACGCGCAGAACGCCTTGACCGTGGTGACCACCGCGCAGCGCCGGGCGGCGTAGTCGAGGGTCAGCCGGTGGTGGTCCGCGGAGAAGTCCGCGATCGCGTCGGCGACGAGGAACGTCTGGAGGTCGTTGGTGAACGCCTCGACGGCGGTCATCAGCACCCCGACGTGCCCGTACACGCCGCAGATGACGAGCTGGTCGCGGCCGTGCCGCACCATCCGCTCGCGCAGGTCCGACCGGAAGAAGGCGCTGTAGCGCCACTTGGTGAACAGCCAGTCGTCCGGGGCCGGCGCCAGTTCGTCGACGATCCGGCGGTCGGCGGGGTCGACCTGCATGCCCGGTCCCCAGAAGTCCCTGAGCAGTCCGCGGTCCTCGGCGGTCATCCCGCCCGGCTGGGCGGTGTAGGCGACCGGGATGCCGAGGCTCACGCAGCGCTCGCGGAGCTGCGCCGTGTTGCCCACCAGTTCACCGCGGAGGGTGTCCGGGAACGGGCGGACGAAGTAGCGCTGCATGTCGTGGATGAGCAGCACCGCCCGGTCCGGGTCGGCTTCCCACCCGGCGACGTTCTCGGGCAGGTCGCCCGCGGCCGGCATCGGGTAGGGCTCGATGGGGGGTATCCCTGCCATGGCCTTCTCCTTCACGCCCAAGGTTCCTCACACGCCCAAGGTGGCGCCGCCGTCGACGGTCAGGTCGTGCATGGTGATGTGCCCGGCGTGTTCGGAGAGCAGGAAGACCACGGCGTCCGCGATGTCCGCCGGCCGGGCCAGCTTGCCCAGCGGGATGCCCACCTTGTAGGCCTCGGGCCGGCCGTCGATCGTCGCCTGCGGGCCGGTCTCGTCGTGCCACATGGACCGGAGCATCGCGGTGTCGGTGGAGCCGGGGGCGACGACGTTGCAGCGGATGCCGTGGCGGGCGACCTCCAGGGCCAGGCACTTGGTGAACATCGTCGCCGCGGCCTTCGACGCGGCGTAGGCGGCCATGTCCATGCGGGGCGTGCCGGCCGCGTTGGACGCCACGGTGACGATCGCGCCGCGACGGCGGGGCACCATGCGGTCGACCACCGCGCGTGACACGTGCATCACGCCCGTGGTGTTGACGGCGAAGGTCGCGGCCCAGTCCTCGTCGGTCAGTCGGAGCACCGGGCTGAGGTGCAGCACGCCGGCGGCGTTGACCAGGTGGTCCACCGGTCCCAGCGTGCTCTCCACGCCGTCCACCAGTTCCGCCACCTCGGCGGCGCGGGTGACGTCGGCGGGGAACGCCGCCACGGACAGGCCGTCGGCGACCATCTTCCCCGTCACCTCGTGGAGTCGTCCGGCGTCCCGGTCGACCGCGGCCACTCGCGTGCCGCGCCGGGCCAGGGCACGGACCACGGCCGCGCCGATCCCGCCCGCTGCCCCGGTGACCAGGGCGACTGTGTCCTCCATCGTTCAGACCTCCATTGCAGGGTGTGCACGGGGAAGTTCCGGTTCGGGCCCGCCGGTTGCCTGCCGTCGAGCCGGTCGGCGCTCACGTCCGCCAGGCCGAGACCACCTCGACGGCCTGGTCCGGGTTGAGGCGCGGATCGCAGAGGCTGGTGTACTTGTCCCCGACGTGCGGGACGTCCGCCGGGGTCCGGGCGCATTCCGTGACGTCGTCCGGGGTGGTCTCCAGGTGCAGACCGCCCGCGACGCCGCCGCCGTCGCCGACCGCGTCCTGGAAGCGGGTCACCTCCTGCACGATCCGGGGCAGGAGCCGGGTCTTGAACCCGTCCGGGGTGGCGAAGGTGTTGCCGTGCATCGGGTCGCACAGCCAGATCACCGGGTGCCCGGCGGCCCGTACGGCCGCGGCGAGGGCGGGCAGCCGGCCGCCGATCCCGTCCGCGCCCATCCGGGTGATCAGGGTGAGCCGGCCCGGCTCCCGGCGCGGGTCGAGCCGTTCGCACAGGGCCAGCAGCTCACCGGTCGTCATCGTGGGGCCGACCTTGCAGGCCACCGGGTTGACGACCTGGGCGAGCAGCGTGACATGGGCCCCGTCGACCTGCCGGGTGCGCTCGCCGATCCACGGCCAGTGGGTGGACGACAGCCAGGCCCGGCCCGACGCCGAGCGGCGCACCAGCGGCACCTCGTAGTCGAGCAGCAGGGCCTCGTGGCTGGTCCACATCTCCGGCGCGGGGCGCCGGTGCGCGCCCCGGTCGGCCCAGCCCAGGTACCGCAGGACGGCGTCGGCGAGCCGGTAGCCGGAGATCATCCGGGTCGGATCGGGGCGCCGGCGCTCCGGGGCGGGCTCCGGGCTGTTCACCATGTGCCCGCGATAGGCGGGCAGTTCGAGGTCACCGATCCGTTCGGTCGGCGCGGAGCGGGGCTTGGCGAACTGGCCGGCCAGCCGGCCGACCCGGAGCACCGGGCGGCCGGTGCCCTCCTCCATCCGGCCGGCGAGGAGGTCCAGCAGCTCCGACTTGCGGGCGACGTCGCCCGGGGTGCAGTCGGCGGGATCCTCCGCGCAGTCGCCCGCCTGCACCACCCGGGCCGCACCGGTGGCGACCTCGGCGAGCCGGGTGCGCAGCGCGAGCACCTCCTCGGCTTCGAGCAGCCCCGGGAGGGCGGCCAGTTGGCCGCGGACCCGGCGGGCCAGTTCCGCGTCCGGCCACGGGGGCTGCTGTGCCGCCGGACCCAGCTCCAGGTCGCACGCGGCGGTGACCGAGGCGTCCTCGGGTGGTGTACGAGTGAGCACGGTGATCTCCCGAAGCGGCGGGTACACACGGTCTGGTGGGAATCGGCGGCTGACTGCGCCTCAGTCTCAGGTCTCGTGCGCGGCGGGGCCAATGCCCGTCGGGGCACTGTGTCAGGTGAGGTGCTTCCACATCAGGTCGGCCGCGGGCCGGTGTCCCGGGGCGGCGGCCGACCGCGGCCGCGCATTTCCGCGGTTTCCGCGCCGCCCGTCCGACTGGGTCATTCGGGCACCCGTCCGACTGGGTATTTCCGGTAACCCGTCCGACTGGGGAGAAGAATACGGAGCGCCCTTGCCGCGGCGATCGACTCGCACACTTGTTGTCCTTCGAGTGCTTGTATAGCCTGGGGCCGAGATCTGCCAATTCAGCATGAGCCGGGGATCCGTCGGGGGAATCTCCCGAATCGAGTACCGCGTGGCGTACTTCCTGCGCGCGCCAGGTGTGCGGCGCGTCGGCCGGCCATCCCACCCTTTCGCTTTCTCCAGGTACACCCATACCCCACACGGACTCACTGGATGAGGGGGCACCAATGCGCTGGGAACAAGCTGCGGCCGCTCAGGTCGACAGCGTGGCCGAGGTCCTTTCGACACCGGAGTCGCCGGCGGTTCTGCCGGCCTGCACGATTCCCATTCGTATTCTGCGACACGGGGAAAATATCAGAACGCACGGGGAGAACCAGGAATACATCACCACGCTCGCCCGGTCACCGGTCAAATTCCCGCCCATCTTCGTCCACCGCACGACGATGCGGATCCTGGACGGAATGCACCGGCTGAAGGCCGCGGAACTGCGCGGTGACCAGTCGATCGAGGTGGTCTTCTTCGACGGGGACGAGGAGGAGGCTTTCGTCGCCGCGGTGTCGTCCAACGCCCGGCACGGCATGCCCCTCTCCTTCGACGACCGCACCGCGGCGGCCACCCGCATCCTCAACTCGCGCCGGCACTGGCCGGACCGGGCGATCGCCTCGGTGACCGGGCTCGATCCGCGGACGGTGCGCGCGCTCCGCGGCCGCCTGGAGGTCCCCGACTCCCCGCCGACCAACCTGGTCCGGCTGGACCGCACCCGCCCGGCGGCGGCGCCGCGGTACGCCGAGTTCCCCGGGACGCCGCCGGCACCGAAGCCCAGCACGCCGGTCCACCAGGTGGCGGCGGAATTCGAACTGGAACCGTGCACCGTCGTCGACGTGCTCAACCGGTTGCGCCGGAGCCTGCGGGAGGTGCCCGAGGCGCCGTGCGACACCGGGGCGCCGGGCCCGAACGGCGCCGGGGCACCGGGCCCGTCCGCGGCACTGCCCGCCCCGGCGGTGCCGGCCCCGCGCGCCCCGGACGACCCGACCCCCCTGCTGGGGCTCACCGGCTCGTCCGACCCGACGGAGCTCGTCCTCGACCGGGTCTGCGCCGAGCTGTTCGCCACGTTCACCCGGCGTGACCAGCGGTTGAGGGCCCGTCAGTACCTGCGGGGGCTCCTGGGCACGCCCGGCCGCAAGACCATCCGCAACATCGCGGCCTTCGTCGACGGCCCGGGGATCGATCAGCGGCTGCACCACTTCATCAGCGACTCCACCTGGGACTGGGAGCCCGTCCGCACCGCGCTCACCCGGTACGTGGCACGGACGATGGAGCCCGAGGCGTGGGTGATCCGCCCGGTGCTGATCCCCAAGGTGGGCCGGCAGTCCGTGGCGGTGAGCCGGCGGTTCGACCCGATCCGGGGAAAGGCCGTCAACGGGCAGCGGGCGGTCGGCGTCCTCGCGGTCTCCGAGACGGCGAGCACCCCGGTCAGCTGGCGCCTTCAGGTGCCCGAGGACTGGGTCGAGGACGCGCACCGGCGCCGGCGGGCGGGGATGCCCGACGACATCGGCGCGGAGTCCCTCGGCGAGTGCACGGCCCGCGCCCTGCTGCAGGTCCTGGCCCGCACCGGGGGCCCCGACCGGCCGGTGGTGCTTGACGGGCGCGCCATGGAACGCGCCCAGCTCCTGCGGCCGCTGCACGCCGCCGAGGTGCCCCTGTTCGTACGGATCTCGGCGACCCTGCCGTTGCAGATCAAGGACCCGGCGCTGACCGGGCGCCGCCCGCACGGGCCGCTCACCGCGCGCCGGATCGTCGAGGCGGCCAGGTTCCGCCGCCGGCCGGTCGACGGCCCCGATCCCGCGGTCGAGAAGGGCCACCTGATCACCACCGTCGATGTCCGGTGGCCCGCCGACGTCGAGCGGCCCCATCCGGGGGCGGAGGCGCCGCTGCGGCTGATCGCGGTCAGCCCGGTGGGGGAGAACGTGTGCGAAGAGCTGTGGCTGACGACGCTGACGACGGTGTCGGCCGCCACCGTGCTGAAACTGGCCCGGCTCGTGCGCCGGGTGGACCGGGACCTGGAATCCGTCTCCCGGAACGCCGGAATCTGGGATTTCAGCGGCCGGTCCTTTCCGGGCTGGCACCGGCACGTCACGCTCGCGTCCGTCGCCCATCTCGTGCGGCTGCTCGCCCGAACCGATTACCGCACAGACCTCGGGTGACACCGCCGCTCCGGCACACCCTTGAAGCGCGCATTCCGACACCGCGCATTCCGACACCGTGAATTCCCGCACCGTGAATTCCGGCATCGTGAATTCCGGCATCGTGAATTCCCGCACCGCACGTTCCGACACCGGAAATCCTCAGACGGGGGAGCACATGCCTGGCCGGCCACACACCACGGACCTGCTCGTCATCGGCGGCGGAGTGACCGCGCTGTCGATCGCGTACCACTGCGCACGGGCGGACATCGACGTCGTCCTGCTCGGCCCGGACGCCGCAAAGACCGCGCCGGCTCCCCGCCCGGTGCGCACCTACCAGCCGGGGAAGGTCCACAACTCCGAGCTGACGGTGCGCAGCCTCGCGGACTACCGGGCGTTCGCCCCGGCCGGGGGCGCCGACCTGGTGCTCTCGGACGTCGGCTGGCTGGTGGTGGCGTCCGACCGGCAGGAGGCCGCCGCGCTGGAGCGCGAGGCGGCGGCCCAGCGCGCCGTCGGCGTGGAACTGGAACCTTTGACCCCGGACCAGGCCCGCGCGCGCAATCCCTGGCTGGACCCGGCCGGCACCGAGTCCGCCATCTGGTGCCCGCAGTCCTACCTCCTCGACGTGGACACGGTGATGCGGGGCTACGCCGCCGGCGCGCGGGAACACGGCGCCCGGCTGCTGACCGGCCATAGGGTGACCGGGCTGGACGCGGGGAGCGGCCGCGTCACCACCGACCGCGGGGAGTTCGCCGCGGAGGCCGTCGTCCTCGCGGCCGAGGCCGGCAGCGGCGAACTCGCGGCCTCGGCCGGCCTGGAACTCCCGCTGTGGGCGCAGACCGCCGAGCTGTTCGGCACCGACCCGGTCCTCGCCGACGGCGAGCTCGACGTCCCCTTCACCGTGCACCCGGCGTCCGGGCTGAAGACACTGGGCGCCGGCCGGTCCTTCCTGGTCGGTCTGGAGCGCGTCTCCCGGCAGGAGGGCATGCGGCAGGTGTGGCTCCGGGAGGCCGCCGAGGAGCTGGCCAGGCGGTACCCGAAGCTCGGGGGCGTCGGGCTGCACAGCGTGTGGACCGGGACGGTGGACGTCACCCCGGCCAGGACGCCCTGCATCGGCAGGGCGGGCGGCGCGCACCAGCGGATCCTGGTCGCGGCCGGGTACACCGGCCAGGACCTCGGCCAGGCACCCGCCACCGGCCGGATGATCCGCGACCTCCACCTCGGCCGCTCCCCCGGTGTCGACCTCACGCCGTTCGCGCCCACGCCGTCCGGACCCGGGCTTTGTCAGGTCGGCCCCGAAATACCGACAAAGCCGCCGCGGAACCCGGGAGACTGACAAACGCGATTGACAAACACAACCGACAAACACGACTGACAAACCCGACTGACAAACACCGGGTTTACCGCCGAGATATCGACGTGACAAAGTCGAAAGCTTTTCGGGAGGTGCGGCGGATTTCCCTACCCGGAGATTCCGGTCGCTGATAGCGTCCCAACGCCACTATCCGACGGCCCGCGAACCTGTTGAACGCATGCGGGCATTGGAGGAACCGAGGAGAACGGAGTAGGAACAATGCGCCAGTTTGAGATCGCCTGGCCGTCGATCGACGCCAGGGTTCGCATCACCCTCGACGAAGGCCGCAACGCGCAACTCGTCGAGCCGCTCTGGGCCGCGCTGCCGTACCAGACCTTGCAAGGACACGCGCTCGTGGCCGGCGACTGCATCTACCACGTTCCGCCGGCGCACGACCTCCTGCACGCCGTGCCGGACCACAAGGTCGACCGCAAGATCCAGCCCAGCGGCACCGTCTTCTGTTCCGCGGTGCAGCACCTCACCATCAAGTACGGCGAGCTGACCGAGCCGATGCCCGCCGCGCCGATCGGTTCCGTCGTCCCGGAGGACCTCGACGCGCTGCCGAAGATCGGCCAGCTGGTCTGGGACTCGGTGCACGGCAACGGCGCCCCGATCCTCGCGCAGGTGCGGCGGGTGGACGGCGAGTCCGGCCACGGGGTGCGGCGCGTGCCGGCGGAGTCCGTCCGGGCACGCGACCTGATCGAGCGGATCGCCGCGGAGACCGAGCGGGTCCTGATCGATCCGCCCGACGAACTGGTCGCCGCGCACGAGGGCCGCTTCGACACCGGTGCCGGGACCAAGGGCTCGGTCCTGACCACGCTGGTCTGCATCAACGGCGAGACCCGGCCGCTGGGTTACGTCTCCCACACCGGCCTGGTGCGGGCGGCCCGGCTGACCGACGCACCGCTGTCCGCCCTGGTCGAGATGGCCCGGATCCTCATCGTCAAGCCCACCGAATTCCTCGGCTACTGCGGGCTGAACACACTGTGGGACCTCACTCAGGAGGTGGTCTCCGTCATCGAGGAGAAGACCACCTCCAAGGAGGACTTCATCGCGCTGCTCTCCCACCTGGCCACCTACACCAACGCCCTCGGCTCCTGGAACCTGCAGCTGTTCCCGTGGGAACTGGGGGGCGACACCTGGACGTTCCGTCCGACCACCGCGAGGAGTGCACATGCCTGACGGGAAGAGCTCCGCCGAACTGCTGATCATCGGCGGCGGCGTGATCGGCGTGTCCATCGCCTACCACTGCGCCAAGGCCGGCATCGACGTGCTCCTGCTGGAGAGGGACCGCTTCGGCGAGGCCACCACGTCGCAGACCGCGCGGGCGTTCCGCACCTACTTCCCGAAGAAGCCGTACGACTCCGAGCTGGCGGTCCGGAGCATGGCCGAGTTCAACGCGTTCGCGACGACGACGAACACCGACCTCGGGCTGAAGCACCTCGGGCTGCTCACGGTGCTGACCAGCCCCGAGCAGGCGGCCGAGATCGAGGCGCTGCTGCCGGCCCACCGCGAGGTGGGCGCCGACGTCCAGTTGCTCACCCCCGCTCAGGCCGTCGAGTACAACCCCTGGCTGCACGCCGGCACCTTCGAGGCGGCGGTCTGGTCCCCGGAGTGCTACCGCGTCAAGCCGGAAGCGATCGTCAAGGGGTACGCGGACGCGGCGACGAAGCTCGGCGCCCGCCTGCTGAGCGGCACCGAGGTGACCGGCATCGACGCCCGCAGCGGCCAGGTGACCACCACCGCGGGGGAGTTCACCGCGGACGCGATCGTCATCGCGGCCGGGCCGTGGGGTGGCGACGTCGCCAAGCTCGCCGGTATGGAGCTGCCGGTGTGGGGCCAGTTCGCCGAGCTGCTGTACACCGACCCGATCTCCGACACCGACACCGACACGCCCTTCACCTTCCACCCCGTCTCCGGCCTGAAGACGATGGGCCGGGGCAAGGGCTTCCTGGTCGGCCTGGAGCGCATCTCCAAGCAGGAGGGCATGCGCGACATCTGGTTCGACGCGGCCGTCGAGGAGCTGCCGAAGTGGTACCCGAAGGCCGCGGGCGCCAAGCTGCACAGCGCCTGGACCGGGACCCTGGACGTCACCCCGACCAAGTCGGCGCTGATCGGCCGGGGCGAGGGCGCGCACGAGCGGATCCTGTTCGCGGCCGGCTTCACCGGTCACGGCCTGGCCCACGCGCCGACCGCCGGCCGGATCATCCGCGACCTGCACCGCGGCGTCACGCCGGAGGTCGACCTCACTCCCTTCTCCCTCGCCACCAACCTGGCGCACAAGCCGGCCTGAGTACGTTCCCGCGGCGGGGCGGCGGCACGGCCGCCCCCGCCCCCAGCCGCGGGACGGCGTCGGCGGGGGCGGTCGCGCCGCCCCCGCCGACGCACCGGTTTTCCGCAGTGAGATCTGAGAGGTGTGAATTGTCGTCGGCACAAGCACTCCCTGTGCAATGGCAAGGCCAGGCGCTGACCCCGTTGAATCCGGACACCGCGTTCAACGGCTACATCTGCGCGAACGTGGTGCACGCGCTGGCACAGCTCGGAGTCTTCCAACACCTGACCGCAGAGCGGACGCTCGACGTTCCCTCGTTCTGCGCCACCAACACACTGGACACCGCCGTGTTCCGGGCGCTCGTCCGGGCCGCGGGCTCGTTCGGGTACCTCGACGTGCACGGTGACCGGGTCCAGGCGACCGCCCTCAGCGAGGACGTCGCCCGGGCCCTGGGCTTCTTCACCTGGGGCGTCGGCGGCTACCACGACATCTTCGCCAACGCGGCGCCGGTCGCTCGCGGCGACCGCCGCTTCCGCGTCGACCTGGAACGCGACGAGGCCATGGTCGCGCTCGGATCCGCCCAGGCGGACACCGCGCTGATGCGCCACATCCTCGACGAGGAGATCGCCGGCATCGACTTCCGCACCCTGGTCGACCTCGGCGCGGGCGTCAGCGAGCGGATCTCCCGGCTGGTCAAGGACCGGCCCGGCAGCCGCGGGATCGGCATCGACATCAGCCGGCCCGCGACGGTGCTGGCGCACGAGACGGTCGCCAGGCACGGCCTGAGCGGCACCGTGCAGCCGGTCTGCGCGGACGTGCTCGACATCCTCTTCAAGGAGCACCAGGTCGACGGCGGCGACGAGGCCGACGTCGTGATGAGCTTCATGTTCCTGCACGACCTGCTGGCCGATCCGGAGCGCCGCGAGGAGGTCATCCCCCGGCTGCGCAAGTCCTTCCCGGAGGCGCGGGTCTTCCTGCTGGCCGACACCACGATCCGGCCGCGCACCGAGGGCGAGGACTCCCGGCTGCCGGTCTTCTCCAGCGGTTTCGAACTCGCCCACGCGCTGATGGGCGTGCCCATCCACACCCGTGAGGAGTACGAGCGGCTCTTCGAACGCGGCGGGATGCACCTGCGCCGCACGGTGCCGTTCGGCGCTCCGCACACCTACCTGTTCGTCCTGGAGGCGTCGTGACCGTGCAGGACCGGGCGACCGGAACGGACGCCGAGATCATCACCGCACTGCCCATCCCGCTCGCGGTCGCCGGGCACCACCGGCCCGCGCCCTTCTACGTCACCGCGGAGATGTTCGGCGGGCTGCCCGTGCAGCTCGCCGGCGGGGAGCTGAGCAAGCTCGTCGGCCGGCCCGTCGCCGCTCCGCACACCCATGACGTCGACGAGCTCTACCTGCTGGTCTCGCCCGAACCGGGCCAGGCCCGCATCGAGGTCCATCTCGACGGCGTGCGCCACGAGTTGGTGTCGCCGGCGGTGATGCGGATCCCGGCCGGCAGCGAGCACTGCTTCCTCACCCTGGAGGCCACGGTGGGGAGTTACTGCTTCGGGATCCTGGTGGGAGATCATCTGTGATCTACAACACCAGTGTCCCGTCGGCGGATTCGCTGGTGCGCCTGCACCTCAGCGAGAGTCCGTTCGGCGCGAGCCCCGCCGCGGTCGCGGCGGTGACCGGGGAACTGGACCGCATCAACCGCTACCCGTCGCCGGAGCGCGAGGGGCTCGTCCGGCACCTCAGCCGGCACTGGGAGGTGCCCGAGGAGCAGATCGCGGTGGCCAACGGCAGCGACGAGCTGGTGCTGGCGACCGCGCTCACCCTCGGCGACCGGGACCGCCCCGGCCTGGTCAACGCCGGCACCTTCCCCGGCTACCTGGCGGCGCTGGAGCGCATCGGCCGGGGCGCCGTCCGGGTACCGCTCGACGGCCCCCGGATCGACCCCGCGGCGTTCGCGGAGCGGCTCCCCGAATGCGGGATCGGCTACGTGTGCAATCCGCACAACCCGTGCGGCACCGCACTGCCGGGGGCGGCGCTCGACACGCTGGCCGCCGCGGCGCGCGGCAGCGCCACCCCGCTCGTCTTCGACGAGGCGTACCACGAGTTCGGCCCCGCGGACCAGCCGCAGGCCAGGAGCCTGCTGCGGGACGGCACCCCGGTGCTCGCCCTGCGCACCTTCTCCAAGGCCTACGGGCTGGCGGCGCTGCGGATCGGCTACGCGCTCGGTCCCGCCGAGCTGATCGCCGAGGTGCGCCGGACGCTGGCCGTGCTGCCGTTCAGCGTGAACCGGGCCGCGCAGGCCGCCGCGGTGGCGGCCCTCGCGGACCAGGAGTTCCTGGTCCGCGTCCGGCGGGAGACCGAGGAGCGGCGCCGCCGGTTCTGCGCCGAGCTCGACCGCCGCGGGTACCCCTGGCTGCCCTCGGTCACCAACTTCGTGACCGTCGCGGTCCCCGACTCCGGCAAGGCCCAGGACGTCCTGGCCCGGGACCACGGCATCCTCGTGCGCGACACCGGGATGTTCGGCTTCCCCGGTCACCTGCGGATCTCCCTCGGCACCGAGGAGGAGCTGCGGGCGGTCCTCGACGCGCTCGACCAGATCACCGCGGGCGTGCGGTAGCCGCGCTCCGCATCCGACGCATCTTTGGAGGTCAACCGTGGTCAAGCCGATTCCGGCCGGCTACGCCGAACTGACGGCGTACCTGTCCGTGGCCGACACGGACGCAGCGATCGCCTTCTACTCCCGGGCCTTCGGGGCGAAGGAGCTGCAGCGGTACACCGCGCCCGACGGCTCGGTGCCGCACGCGCAGATCCGGATCGGCGGCACCATCGTGATGCTGTCCGACGAGTCCCCCGCGGCCGGTCTGCCCGGCCCCGGGGCCCTCGGCGGCACGCCGGTCACCCTGTACCTGTTCGTGGCGGACGTGGACGCCGCCTTCGCCCAGGCCGTGCGGGCCGGCGCGGAGGCGAAGCGCCCGGTCCAGGACCAGTTCTTCGGCGAGCGGACCGGGCAGCTCCTCGACCCGTTCGGGCACCGCTGGACGCTCGCCACCCGCATCGAGGACGTGAGCCCGGAGGAGTTCGAGCGGCGGGCGAACGCGTACGTCCGGGGCAGGGGCTGACACCACCGCACCCATCGGGCTCCGGGCCTGCCGCGCACCCGCGGCAGGCCCGGAGCCCGTTCGCGCACCAGGCACACCAGGCACACGAGGGCTGTGGCACCAACACGGAACCAGCCTGCGTGACATGACGAATCGTCAGTTCACGCAGGCTGGTTCGTCGTCACGCCTCAGGTGGTGGCGAGCAGCAGTTCCTCGATGGTCGAGGGCCGGAGGCCGTCCGCCCGGTCGGCGAAGTAGCGCTCGGCGAGATCGTCCGCGGAGAGGTGCTCGACGTGCCGGAACCCGGCTTCCTTGGCCATCCGCAGGATGTCGTCCGGGCCGAAGAAGCTGCGGAACGGCGTCCCGTCGGCGCGCGCGGCGTGCTCCACCCCTTCCCGTGCGCCCCGCTCCTCCGGGTCGACCAGGTCGACCGGCTGCATGAACGTCATGGCCAGGGCGGAGCCCTCGGCCAGGGCCGCGGCCTTGCGGAGCGTGTCGGCGACCGCGTCCCTGGTGAGGTACATGGTCACGCCGGAGCAGGCCAGCACCGCCCGGCGGCCGGGGTCGAAGCCCTCCTCCGTCAGGCGCTGCCACCAGTCGTCGTCCGCCTCGAAGTCGACGGGGACCAGCCGCAGCCCCTCGGGCACCCCGTGGCCCAGCTCGGTCAACCGCGCCCGCTTCCACGCCTGCGTCTCCGGCTGGTCCACCTCGAAGACCCGCACGCCTTCGGCGCCCCGCGGACGCCGCTGCGCGAAGGTGTCGAGGCCGGCGCCGAGGATGACGTACTGGTCGACGCCCCGGCCGGCCTGCTCGACGACCAGGTCCTCGGTGAACCGGGCCCGGGCCACGATGGACGCCCGCGCCCGGGCGCTGCGCACCGGGTCCATGTCCGGCCGGGACCGCCAGTCGTCGTCCGGTGCCACCAGCCGCGCACCGAGTTCGTCCTCGAACACGTGCGGCTCGCGATCGGCCCGGACGTGCAGGGCCCGCCACAACGCGGTCCGGATCGCGGTCTTGTCCGCCGTCGCCGTCACTGCTGGTTCCTCTCCGTCGGGCCCTCGTGGGCCTCGTGGTCATGGGTTCCCGGGTCCGGCCGGGAGCGGTCCGTCGTCACGCGGGCGCGGGGCCGGTGCCGCCGGCTGCGGCAGCGGCCCCGGCGGGCAGGTACTCCGACTCCAGCACCAGGTCCTTGACCCACGACTGGTATTCGACGTGGGCGTGGTGCTCGCGGGTGCGCCACTGCGTGCCCTCGCGCTCACGCAGGTACGCGCGGTAGTGCGGCGCGCCGGGCACCTTCATGTTGTCGGCCAGCACGATGGAGCCCGGGTGGAGCCACCGCTGGTCGAGGATGCGTTGCAGGTCCGGCAGGTAGGCCCGGGCGATGTGGTCGACGAAGACGAAGTCCAGGAGGCCCGGGCCGAAGCCGTGCTCCGAGTTGAGGCGGTCGATGGTGCGCCCGTCGTCCCCGAGCGTGCCGTGCAGCACGGTGACCCGCTCCCCCAGCCCGGCGTGGTCCCAGATGCGTCGGGCCACCGAGGCGTTGGCGGCGCTGAACTCGATGGAGCAGAGCCGGGCCTGCGGTGCCATCACCCGGGACATCCGCAGCGCGCTGTACCCGCAGTACGTGCCGAGCTCCAGCAGCAGCCGGGGCTCGGCCCGCCGCACCGCGGCGTCCAGTACCAAGCCCTTCTCGTCCCCGATGTTGATCAGCGTGGCCTGCCGGTAGGCGTACTCGTCGATCACCCGGATCGCGTCGTCGACGTCCCCGGGGGCGGCGTGCGCGAGCACGTAGTCGGCGAGCGCCTCCTCCCGGCCGTCACCGACCTGGCCCGTCCGGGTCAGGTTGCCCATCCGCATCAGCATGCTCAGCCGTTTCGCCATCACCGATCTCCGATCCGGGGTCCGCTCGTAGGGGTAGGTGCCGTTCGGCGTCGGTACGTCAAGTGTCGAGCGTCCGGGGTCAAGGCAGCATCAGTTGAAGGTGGTTGACGCTCCGCGAGGTCCACGCGCACGGATCCGCGCCGGGCGACCGCTCCGGGAACGCGGTGCGGTTCGGCGGCCGGTACTGTTCCAGGTGCGTCCGCTCGGACGGAACCCCCAGCGCGGCCAGCGCCTCGACCGCACCGGCCACGAACGGCCCCGGGCCGCACACGTACGCTTCGCGGTCGCGGCACGGCGCGGCCAGCGCCCGCAGCCCGGCCGCGTCCGGCAGCCCCTGCCGGGACTCCAGCCAGTGCCGGACGGTGAACCGGTCCGGGTGGGCGGCGGCGAGGTCGGTCAGCTGCTCCCCGAAGATCACCGATCGCTCGTCACGGTTGGCGTAGATCAAGGTGAGCCGGCCCGAACCGGCGGCCAGCGCCGACTTGATCATCGACATCACTGGGGTGATGCCGCTTCCGGCGGCCAGGAAGAGGAAGTCGCCGTCGAGCGAGGCGGGGGTGAACCGGCCCGCCGGCGGCTGGACGTGCACCACGCTGCCGACCCGCACGCTGCCCAGCAGCCAGTCGGAGGCGCGGCCGCTCTGCGTCCGCTTCACCGTCACCATCAGGGGATCCGCGGTGTGCGGCGAACTCGACAGCGAATAGCAGCGGGTGACGGATCCGTGCTCGGCATCGGGGATGTGGACGGTGAGGAACTGCCCCGGCCGGTACTGGAATTCCTCGGCGAGGTCATCGGGGACGTCGAACACCAACGAGCGGGCGTCCTCCGTCTCGACGATCACCTCGGCCACCCGTAACGCGTGGAAACGCTGGTCCATCGCCGTCCTCGCTTCGTGAAATGCGACGAGAAAGTGCTGGCAACGCTACCGTGCGGGCCTCTGGTCGCGTACGCGTGCCCGACTGGGGACTTCCCCCAGTCGGACACCAGAATTCCCGGTCGGCGTATGCTTTTTGGCTGACCGTCAGCCACGACTCGTTCCGGCCGGCTGCCAGCCGCGACTCGCTCCGGCTGCCCGTCAGCGCCGGGTGGCGGGCTGGACCCCGGCTCGCGTGGCCGTGCGGCGTGTGCCGGGCAGCCGGGCCCCCGCGGACCCGGCCGGACCGACGTTCCGGACCAGTTGGAGCATGTCGCACCGGCCGCTCTCCGGCTCGGAGTAGCGCCCGGTGGGCGACAGCGGCCGGCTGAGGTGCTCCAGCACCCACTCGGACGCGGAGGAATCGAAGACCAGCCCGCCCGCGCGCACCATCTCCACCCCGAGCACCAGGTCCTGCCAGCGGGCGCCGTTGAGCAGGTAGCCGCGGGCCCCGGCGCGCATCGCGGAGAGCAGGGCCTCCCGGTCGTCGAGCGGACTGATGATGAGCACGGCCGTCTCCGGGCAGCAGCCGGTGATCGGGGTGATCACCTCGGCGATGCTCTGGCCCGGCTGGACGATGTCCATCACCACGACCTGGGGGCGCAGCGTGTGCGCCATGGCCACCGCGTCCGAACCGGTTCCGGACTCACCGACGACGTGGAACGACTCCACCTCGTCGAGCAGGATGTGCAGACCGGATCGGTAGATCGGGTGGTCGCCTGCGATCAGCACCGTGGTGCGCGAGCCGCCGGGTGCCTTCGACGTCGCTGTCCGGATCACCATTCTCCCGCCAACTAGTCGGTCGACAGTTGCCTTGTTGCCCGCCGCCGCGAGGGCTTGCCTCCCGGGCACTCGGGACCGGGAGGCGAGCCCCCGCGGCGGCGGGTCCCGCTACGACGTGCCGGCCTTCCGGCCCGCGCCGCGCAGGGCGGAGAGGACCGCCGCGAGGATCATGATCCCCATCATGGTGTAGAAGGCCGCCTTCAGGCCGTGGGCGAAGGCGCTCGCGAGCTCGCCGTTCAGCTTGCTGGTGCCCACGAAGATCTCGAACGCCAGGTTCCGCGGGATCGAGTGCGAGGCCACGAGCATGGCGGTGGTGAAGGAGAAGACCATGCCGATGCTGGAGAAGGTGCGCAGCACACCGGAGGCGATGCCCAGCCGGTCGGGTGGGGCCGCCTTCATCACGGCGGTGCTGTTGGCCGGGAAGAAGAAGCTGCCGCCGATCATCATCACGAGGTTGCCGATGGCGGTCAGCCACAGGCTGCTCGTCGTGGTCATCTGGGCGAAGATCCCCATCGCGACGACCGAGATGCCGAGCCCCATGGTCGCGGGGATGACCGACCCGAGTTTGTCGGTGAGCTTGCCGGCATAGGGCCCCACCACCGCGCCGATCACATAGCCCGGGACGAGCAGCATCGAGGCGTCGATCGGGTCCATCCCGCGGGTGCCCTGGAGGTACATGATGACCAGGAAGAGCACCGCGAAGCTGCCGATGCCCTGGAGCATCGAGGCCAGGAGCGAGGGCGCCATCGACGGGATGCGGAACAGGGACAGGTCGAGGGTCGGCTCCTTCTGCTTCAGCTCGACGAAGACGAACGCCACCAGGAGCAGGATGCCGCCGACCAGGTATCCGATCAGGGTCGCGTCGAGCGGGCCGGACGCCAGTCCGGTCATCGCCCAGAGCACCCCGAAGAGGCCCAGGCCCAGCGTGATCATGCCGGCGAAGTCGAACTTCCGGCGCTGCCGCTCGCTGGTGTCGCGCAGCACCCGCTGCGCCAGCACCAGCGCGATGATGCCGATCGGCACGTTGACCCAGAAGATCCACTGCCACGACACGTAGGTCACCATGACGCCGCCGGCCAGGACTCCGAGGACCGAGCCGAACGAGTAGCCGAAGGCGTTGTAGCCGTAGGCACGGCCGCGTTCCTGCGGCGGGTAGAGCTCCGAGATGATCGCGCCGCTGTTGGAGGCGATCAGTGCGGCGCCGACCCCCTGGACGAGCCGGGCGCCGATGATGCTCGACGCGTTCCAGGCGACGGCGCAGAGCACCGAGCCGAGGGTGAACACCAGGAAGCCGGCTTTGTACATGCGCACCCGGCCGAACATGTCACCGAACCGGCCCAGCTGGGTGGCGAGTACGGTGACCACGAGGAGGTAGCCGACGACCACCCACGTCACGGCGGACAGGGTGATGCTCAGGTCCTCTTCGATCGCCGGGAGGGCGAGTACCACGATCGTGCCGTCGACCGCGGAGATGAGCACGCCGATCATCACGACGAGCATGCCGAGGCCCCGCCGTGGCGGTGTTAACCGCGAGGTGTCCTCCGCCGTGGCCGAGATGCTTTCACTGACCATCGCTAACCAACCCCGCATCCCTCTGATGACTATTACACTAGATTGCTAGCATGCTGGCGCGAAAAGGGCCACGTCCGGCCAGGGCTCTCCACCACGAACAAGGGGGCACCGCATTGGTGGACCATGTTCGCAGCACGTTCACCGAAGCCACCACCGTCTCAGCCCGCTCCACGCGCCGCACACGGGGAACGCCCCCGGCCCCGAAGGGAATCGGGGGCGTTCGACGGGGTGGGAGCGCGCCGGACGTCAGGGGTAACCACCGGGTTCCGGCGGCCGTCGACGCGCTCCCACCTCGCGACAGCCGCTCAGCCCTTGAGCGGCGCCTCGATGCTCCACTCCCGTCCGTCCGGGTCGCGGACCACCATGCGCTGGGTGCCCCAGTGGGTCTCCTCGAACGGGGAGACCACCTCGACGATCGGATCGGGCCGGAAGGTCTCCGCGTCCTCGACGCGGAGCACGAGCTGGACCTGCGGTGCACGCTCCTCAGGGATCTCGCTGACGACGAAGTACGGTCCTTCGTCGTTCTTGAGCATCCCGGAACCGTGCTCGGTGGCGAACTCGATCTTGAAGCCCAGAGACTCCAGGAACTTGGCCGTCTTGCCCCAGTTGTGAGTCTCTACGTAAACGCCCTCGGCACCCCGGGTCGTCATGTGTTGATTCCTCTCACGCGGTTCCGTCTTGTATGTGCTTCTGGCGCTCGGCGAGATGGTTGCGCAGTGCCTCGGCAACCAGTGCCGACAGCGACAGCTCGCGGTCGATGGCGTAGTGCTTCACCTGCCGAATCAGCTCCACCGGCAGGTAGACGTTGAACTGCTTTACCTCTTCGGCAGTCATGCTAGCATGCTAGCACTGCCGGGGTGGGTCGTAAAGAAGTGGCACCGAGTACCGGACGGCCGCAAGGGCCTCGTGTACCGGGCAGCCGCGCGGGCCCCGCGCCCCGGCCGGCGCCGTCCGCACTCCACCGCACTCGACTGCCCGAATAGCGCCCGAGCATTCCGGGAACGGCGGCCGATCCGCGGACCGTCCCCCCCAATAGCGGAAATGCACAGGCGGCCCGAACTCCCCCGCGTGGAAGGCAAGTTCCCCACCCCGACGAGTTCCCCGACCAAGCACCCCGCGTTATGCTCGGCCCATGCGATTCGGCTTAATGGCAAGCAATCCACTTGAATGGCTGCTGGTCAAGTTCAATTTGATCGCGCGGCCCGTCCTCGACACCCAGGTAGCGGGCACATACGTCCACGTCATCATGGCCGCCGTCAAGGTCGGCCTGTTCGACACAATGGCCCACGGCCCCGCCACCGCCGAAAAGATCGCGGCCGGCTGCGGTATCCACCCCGACGGCGCCGCGAAACTGCTCCCCGCGCTGGCGGCATCCGGATATCTGCGCGCCCGGGGCGACCAGTACGAACTCAGCCCGCTCTCCCGCAAATGGCTGGTCACCACCAGCAAGCACGCGGTGAACGACAAACTGATGCTGCAGTTCTACGAGCTGGGGCTGATGGCGCGGGCCGACGAGTACCTGCGCAGCGGAAAGCCGCTGGACTTCCACACCGGCATGAGCGACGAGGTGTGGGACTCCTACCAGCGCGGCATGAAGTGCCTGACGACCGGTCAGACCGGCATGGTGGCCAAGGCCATCCCGGTCCCCGCGGGCGCCACCGACCTGCTCGACATCGGCGGCTCGCACGGGGCCTACTCGGTCGCGCTGTGCCGCCGCCACCCGTCGCTGCGCGCCGTCGTGTTCGACCTGCCCGACGCCGTCCGGCACGCCGCGCCGCTGCTGGCCGAGGAGCGGATGGGCACCCGGGTGCGCCACCAGCCCGGCAACGCGCTGACCGACGACTTCGGCGAGGAGTGCTACGACGCCGTGGTGATCATCGGCGTCGCGCACCACTTCAGCGACGCGCAGAACCGCGAGCTCACCGCCAAGGTGGCCCGCGCGCTGCGCCCCGGCGGGACCTACACCATCGCCGAGTTCCCCGCCGCCAGCGGCGAGGGCAAGACGCAGCAGCTGGCCGCGCTGCGGGACTTCTACTTCGCCCTGGCCAGCGAGTCCGGCACCTGGTCGCCCTCGCAGATGGCCTCCTGGCAGCGCGCCGCCGGCCTCCGGCCCGCCAAGCCGGTACGGCTTCCCGCCAGCGGCGGCCTCAACCTCCAGTCGGGCCACAAGCCCCGCTGACCTGACATGCCCCTGGCCCGGCCTCCGCGAACGGAGGCCGGGCCAGGGGCATGTCGCAGGCGTCAGGCTGTGGGCGTCAGGGTTCGGGCTCAGGCTGTGGGCGTCAGGCTGTGGGCAGGGCCCGCCTCACACCGTGACCTGCACGGAGACCGGGCCCCGGGTGATCATCAGCGGCTGCCAGACGATCTCCTCGGCCAACGCCAGCCGGTCGAACCGGCGCACCAGGCGGCCCACGGCGATCCGGGCCTCCAGCCGCGCCAGTGCGGCTCCCAGGCAGTGGTGCGGCCCACCGCCGAAGGAGACGTGCTTGCGGGCGTTCGGCCGGTCCAGCCGCAGCTCGGCCGCGGACGGACCGAAGACCTCCTCGTCGCGGTTGGCCGAGGCCAGGCCGGCCAGCACCGTCGCCCCCGCGGGGATCACCGTGCCGCTCGCCTCGTGGGGCGAGCGGGTGATCCGGCGCGAGTACTGCACGGAGGTGTCGTACCGCAGCAGTTCGTCGGCCGCGTTCGCGTCCAGGTCGGGGCGTTCGCGCAGCAGGCGGAGCTGTGCGGGGTGGCGGAGCAGCGCCACCAGGCCGTTGGCCAGCAGGTTCATGGTGGTCGCGTAGCCGGCCAGGTACAGCAGCACGACCTGGGCGATGAGCTCCTCGTCGCTGAGCACGTCGCCGTCGTCCTCGGCCCGGATCAGCTGGGTCAGCAGGTCCGGATCCTCCCGGACGAGGTTGCGGCGCTTGGCCTCGATCACGGTGGCGACGCGGTCGACGAGTTCGGTCTCGGCCGTCTCGATCGCCTTGATGAGCTCCGGGGTCGGCTCGGCGACCGGCTCCAGCGAGTGCGCCAGGATCTCGGCCCGCTCCCGCAGCCAGTGGTAGTCGGCTTCCATGCCCAGCATGTCGCAGATCACCAACAGCGGCAGCGGGTAGGCGAGTTCGGAGACCAGGTCGGCCTGGCCGTGCTCGGCCGCCCGCTGTTCGACGCGGTCCAGTGCCTCGTCGACGAGGCCGGTGATCAGCGGGGCGAGCGCGTTGATGGCCCGCTCGGTGAACACCTTGGTGAGCAGCTTGCGGAGCCGGGTGTGGTCCGGCGGGTCCTGGTCCATCATGGACAGGGAGTGGATCCGGCTCTTGGCGACGTTGTCGTCCTCCACCGAGTGGTCGGCCCGCAACAGGTTGACCACGTCCGCGTGCCTGGTGACGATCCAGAAACCCGCCGGGTGCCGGTACACCGGATTGGTCGCGCGCAGTTTCGCGAAGTGCGGATACGGGTCGTCAGAAACTCCCGGTGCGAAGGGATCGAAGGCGTACGGCTGCCCGTTCGTGGCCGCACTCGTCATGGGTGGTGGTGTTTTCCGGTCGACCATGGGATTCCATCCCGTCCTGTCGGAAGTCGGCGGGCCGAAAATGCCGTCGGACGAGGGCATTCGACCAGTTCCGTTTATAGGTAGTGAGGTTGACGGCTGGCAAGGCGGAGCGGACCGGGACGACGCCGGGCCGTCCGAGTGGGGAATCTCCCCACTCGACTGTCGGCGAATGCGCCCGCCGCCGTCCGGCGGCGGTGTTTCCGGGCCTTGCTTGACGCGTAAATCCGGGCTCTCGAAACTCGGAACCGGGGACGCGGTCCCCCGTGCACGCACCCTTCGCCACTGACCCGAGAGGTTGACCGTGCCTACTGAGAAATCGAAGGTACCGGACGAGACAGCAGTGCGGGTGGCCCTCTGGCGGGCCCTGCACGTGCGGACCGACGCGCCTCCGCACGTGGTCGAGGACGAGATCGGACTGCGCCTGGTGTCCCCCGGCGAGGACTGGCACCGGCGTCCGGACATGGCCGGGGACGGGATGCGCGGGTTCCGGGCCGGTGTGGTGGCCCGGGCCCGGTTCGTCGAGGACCTGGTGGCCGAGCAGTGCGCCGCCGGTGTGACCCAGTACGTGATCCTCGGTGCGGGACTGGACACCTTCGTCCAGCGCCGGCCCGAATTCGCCGACCGGCTGCGGGTGTTCGAGATCGACCAGCCCGCGACCCAGGAGTGGAAGCGGCGGCGGCTGGCCGAACTCGGCCACGGCTCCTCGACGTGGCAGCACTGGGTGCCGGTCGACTTCGAGACCGGCGAGGTGTGGTGGGACCGGCTGGTCGAGAACGGCTTCGACCCGGACCGGCCCGCGGTGCTGGCGTGCGCGGGCGTCACCATGTACCTCAGCGAGGAGGCGGTGCGGGACACCCTGGACCAGGCCGCGCGGGCCGCCGCCGGCTCGACGCTGGCGATGACCTTCATCCTGCCCACCGCCTTCGACGAACCGGAGGATCCCGCCGCGCACGCGGCCGCGGGCAAACCGAAGCCCGGGCCCCGGGTGCAGTTCCGCAGCCACTTCACCCCCGACGCGATACTGGGCCTCGCCCGGAAGGCCGGATTCCGCGAGGCCCAGTACGTCTCCACCGAGGAGATCACCGCGCGCTACTTCGCCGGCCGGACCGACGACTTCCGTCCGGCGGCCGGCGAGCCCTTCATGCTGGCGCACACCTGACGGCTGCCCGGCGCACGGGGGCGCCGGTCGGCCGTCACGTGGTGACGACCAGGAGTTCCTCCGCGTTGGAGGGCCGCAGACCGTCCGCGCGGTCGGCGAAGTAGCGGGCGGTCAGGGCGGTGGCGGGGATGTGCTCGGCCGTACGGAAACCCGCGTCGCGGGCCAGCGCCAGCATCTCCTCGGGCTCGAAGAAGCTGGTGAACGGCGTGCCGAAGGCGCGTGCGGCCTCCTCCACCCGGGCGCGGAGCTCCCGGGGGCCCGGTTCGACCATGGCGAGCGGGAGTTGGAAGGTGGTGGCCAGTGTCGAGCCGGGGGCCAGCGCGGTGCCCTGGCGCAGCATGGCCACGACGGCCTCCCGGCCGAGGAAGGTGGTGACACCGAGCGAGACGACGACGGCGGGCTGCCCGGCGTCGAAGCCCGCCGTCACCGCGGCCTCCCACCAGGATCCGCCCGACTCGAGGTCGTACGGCACGAAGTGCGGTCCGGCGGGGGTGTCGAGGCCGAGTTCCGACAGCCGCCGCCGCTTCCATGACTGCGGTCCCGGCGAGTCGACTTCGAAGACCCGCAACGACGGGAGGAGTTCGGTGCGGCGCTGGGCGAAGGTGTCCAGGCCGGCGCCGAGGATGACGTACTGGCCTACGCCGCGGCCGAGTTGTTCGAGGACCAGGTCCTCGGCGAACCGGGCGCGGGTGATGACGGCGGCCCGGGCGAACGGGTTGTCGTCCGGGTCCATGTCGGGGCGCCGACGCCAGTCGCTGCCCGGATCGGCGAGACGGAGACCGAGTTCGTCGTCGAACACCGCCGGCGGGTCGTCGTGTTGCACGTGGAGCGCGCGCCACAGGGCAGTGCGCACCGCGGTGCTGCTGGGCTCGGCGCCGGTCTGCTCAGGCATGGTGCCCCCTTGCGGCGGCCCGGCCGTGCGGCGTTCCGGGGGCTGGTGTTCCGGGGAATGGCTTTCCGGGGCTTGGGGTTCCGGTGTGCGGGATGGTCATGTCCGGTGTCCTCCCGATCGCAACCTGCGGGGTGCGGATCGGCGAGGGGGCTGCGCGGCGCGGTCCCGGGCGTGCGGACAGCGCTCTCCCTGCTGGAATTCGCGGGTGGATCGACGCGCAGCACCACGCACGTCAGGCTGCTGACGGCCTCGCCGTCCGATGACGCGAAGGTAGCGCGCCCGCCGTCGAGATCGCCAGGCAGCCGGGCGGTGGAACGGCCGGGCCGGGGGGCGGCCCGGCCGTTCGCTCAGAGCTCGGAGGCCAGCGTCCCGCCGCGACCCCAGTGGTCCGTCTCGACATCGTTGATGATCACGGTGACGGCGGCCTCGGGGCACTTCACGATCCGCGCGACCGTCGCCGTCACCTCCTCGACGAGCTGGCGGCGCTCGGCCACTCCCACACCCTTCCACCAGTTCACCTGTACCAGGGGCATGTCCGGTTCCTCTCCGTCCGACCTGTCCAGCCTGTCCAACCTGTCCGGCCTATCGGATCCATCGGATCCATCGGGTCTCTCGGGTCTCTCGGGTCTCTCGGGTCTCTCGGGTCTCTCGGATCCGTCCGCGATTCGGCTGCTCACGCGGCGGTCCGCACCGTTGCCGACCGTCGCACCCGGGAAAGTCCTTCGTCGCGGCGGTGGACCGCGGGCGGTCCGTACCGCCAAGATGCACATGCGGGGTCGGTCCCTCCTCCTTCTCCGCTACTCCTTCTCCGCGTCCCGCTGTCGCTGCTCCACGGCGGCCGCGAAGTTCTGCCACATCCGGCCGCACTCCTGGGCCAGTTGCACGATGTCGGCCGCCCGGTGGGCGGGTACGTCCCCGCTGACCCGGGCCCAGGCATCCGCGTTTAGCGCATACATGTCAAGCAAGCGCAGCAAAAGACGCCCCGATTCGGAGAACCGCAGCGAAGGATCGCTGCGCAGGCTGCGCATCAACGCGGACCGGTCGGCCGGCCCGGACGCCTGGATCCGGACGCAGACGGTGGCCCGCCCGGACGCCGCGCGCCGCTCGCGGTCCTGGTCGCGGTCCTGGTCGCGGTCCTGGTCCGGCAGGCCCCGCGGTTCGGACGCCGTCAGGGCCTCGGCACGGCGCGAGTCGTCCCGGACGTTGCGCACGGTGTCCGGGCTGACCCCGGCCTCCCGGGCGATCTCGCGCAGCGACGCGTCCTGCCGGTCCGCGAGCAGGCTGCTGACCCTGGCCCGGGCCGCGGCACCGTTGACCGGCCGCATCCGGCCGTCCCGGCCGCGGCGGTGGGTGATCGGTTCGGCGTCCTGGCCGGAACGCCGGCGGATCGACCCCACCGTCTTGTGCGAGAGTCCCACGACCGCGGCGATCGCCCGGTCGGACCACTCCGGGTAGGCGCCGAGGATCCGCTCGGTGGCCGCCGTCCGTTCGGCCCGCGACAGCGGCAGCCCGTGCGTGACGTTCTTCTCGACCGCGAGCACGAACGCCTCGTCGCTGTCGCAGTCACAGAAGTCGACGTCGATGGCCTCCTGACCGCGCAGTTTCGCCGCCAGGAGGCGGTGGGCGCCGTCGACCACGCGCATCGTGCGGCGGTTGACGAGGATGGGCGGCAGCGCGGCGTCGGAGTTCGCCAGCAGACGGGCGTGCTCGTGGTTGGGCCCGGACAGGCGGGGTGAATCGGGCTGCACGATGTCGGTGAGCGGCAGGCGGGTCAGGGCCGCCGGAGGCGCGGACCTCCCGTCGTCAGTCCTCTCGATCACGCCACCAACGGGCTGAGGGTTCACAATGCCACCTTCCTGCTCGAAGCGACCGTCGCTGCTGATGCAGCTCGTCCTGCGGACTTCCTGTCTCGATGAGCGGTGCTGTGCCTGTTGATGTGCCTTCTGATGCGCCCTCCGATGCGCCTCGACTCTCCGATCGGTTCGCCCGGTGCGCCCGCCCCGGGAGAGCCGGGTGCACCGACGGGCGGCGGTGCCCGTCGGTCGGCGACGAGCTGCCTGTTCGTCGCCGACCTTCCCGCACGCTGCCAGGTGAGAGTCCTACCGGCATGAGTCAGATATCCCGACCCTTCCCGTCTCGGATGGGAATCGTGGCCGGCCCGGAGTTCCCATGCCGTCCGGGCCAGATGACTCACGACACCGCGGCGCCCCGCCGGGTTCGATGACCGCTGTGCCTACCAAATAGGAGGTAGCGGAATGTGCCGTATCTACGGCCATTTCAACGCCGTGGTGCCGCCGGACGACCTCGCCCGGGTCAGCGAACTGCAACGTCACGGCGGCCCCGACGATCAGGGCTGCTCGGTCGGCCCCACCTGGTCGTTGGGCAGCAACCGACTCGCCGTCATGGATCCCGCCGGCGGACGCCAGCCCTACCGCTCCGGGTCCGGGGCCGTTCACGTCGTCCTCAACGGCGAGATCTACAACCACGCCGAACTGCGCGCCAGACTGGGCGCGTTCGGCCACCGGTTCACCGACCACTGCGACGGATCGGTGCTCCCCGCGCTCTACGAGCAGTACGGGGACGCGTTCGTCGACCACCTCGACGGCATGTACGCCATCGCCGTCCTGGACCTGCGCGCCGAACCGCGGCTGGTGCTGGCCACCGACCACCTGGGCATGAAGCCCCTGTACCACCACTGGGACGAGCGCCGCGGCGCACTGTACTTCTCCTCCGAGATCCCGGCGCTCCTCGCGTTCCCGGACGTGTCGACCAGCGTCTGGACGCCCGGACTGGAGTCCTACCTCGCGACCAAGACGCCGTTCGGCGAGCAGACCATGTTCCGGGACGTCGCGGTGCTGCCGCCGGCCGTCACGGCGGTCCTCGACCGCGCCGGAGGGCTGCGCGTCCGGCGCCGGCCGTCGCCCGCGCCGCAGGCCGGCGCCCGGAACGGCGATCTGCGCGCGCTCCTGCACGGAGAGGTCGAGGCGCTGCTGGACGCGGACGTGCCGCTCGCGTCGATCACCTCCGGGGGCCTGGACTCCAGCCTGGTGACCACGCTCGCCACCGGCCGGGCGCCGGGGCTGCACACCTTCAACATCGCCTACACCGGCACATGGCCCGACGACGAGCGGCACTTCGGGCGCCAGGTCTCCGACCACGCCGGGACCAGCTACCACCAGGTCGAGCTGGATCCCAAGGAGTTGCCCGACCTGCTGCCGCGGGTCGTGTGGCACCTGGGCCAGCCCAACGCGGATCCGATCACCGTGAGCAGCTACGCCCTGTTCGCCGCGGTGCGGGAGGCCGGTTTCACCGTGGCCCTGACCGGCGACGGCGCGGACGAGGTGTTCGGCGGGTACGGGCGCATGCGCGCGGCGGCGGAGGCCGCCGAGGCGGGCAGGCCCTGGTACCAGCCGTACCTCGACGAGTTGGCCGTCCTGCCGGCCGCACGGCGCAAGCGGCTCTACACCGCGGACTACGCCGCGGCGGTCGGTTCCGCGCGGGCGCTGCCCGAGTCGGCGACCGACGCGCTGCGGTCCGGGCCGGGCACCGTGCTCGACCGGATCACCGCGTTCGAGATCGGCTACCGGCTCCCGGCCTACCACCTGCGGCGGGTCGACCACCTCAGCATGGCCAGCTCCGTCGAGGTCCGACTGCCGTTCTGCCAGCAGAGCGTCGTCCGGCACGCGGTGCGGCTGCCCGACCGGGACCGCATCCACGGCGGGGAGGTCAAGCGCGCCCTGTACGCCGCCGCGCGCGGCCTCCTCCCCCAGGCCGTACTGGCCCGCGAGAAGCAGCCGTTCACCCTGCCGATCGCCGCCATGCTGACGCCCGGCTGGCCGCTCTGGGACTACGCCAGGGATCTGCTGGCCACCGACCGGTTGCGGCGGGCCGGCGAACTCGACCCCGGCGCGGTGGACCGGCTCTTCGCGGACCAGGCCGCCCGGCCGGGCAACGCCACCGCCCTCGCCCTCTGGGCCCTGCTGGTCTACGAGATCTGGCGCGAGCAGTTCAGCGTCGCGCCGTCGGTCCCACCGTTCCGGGAGCCCAAGGACGTGGCGTCATGATCGGGCACGTCGTCTACGCGCACGGGAGTCCGTGCCCCACCCTCGTCCTCGACTCCCGCCGTCTGCCGCGCAGCGAGGGGTCGTTGCTCGACCGGCTCGCCGTGGCCCGCAAGTGGCTCGATGACGTCGGCGCCGGGCACATCCTGAAGATCGCGCTGGTCGAGCCCGCCGAGCACCCGCTGTTCGACCTGGACTACCGGTTCGTGCAGGCGCTTCCGTCCGGGCCGACCGCCTTCGACCTGCGCGGCTCGTGCGGGCACTCCATCCTGGGGTCCGTCGTCGCCAGTGCCGAGTCGGGGTCGCTGCCCCGGCTCTCCCCGGGGATGCGGGTGCGCGTCATGGTCCGCAACAACGGCGACCACATCGTGTGCGAGATCGCCGAGGCCCGCCGGGATTCCGCACTGTTCGACATCCATTTCGTCCAGCCGGCACCGAAACCGCTGAGCCAGCTGCTGCTGGCCGGCGCGGCCACCACGACGGTCGAGGTGGACGGCAAGCCGGTGCCGCTCTCTCTGGTGTCCATGGGCAATCCCTACGCCTTCGTGGCGGCCTCCACCCTGGGACTGTCCCGCCCGGAGGACCTGTTCGCCGACGACCAACGGCTGTTCGACCGGCTGGTGCGGATCCGGCGGGCGGCCGCGGCCGTGCTCGGCTGGCCCGTCGACGGGGCCTTCCCCAAGGTGGCCGCGGTGATGGCCGCGGAGAGCGGCCGGATCGCCGTCCGCGCGATCTCGGTGCCCACCTGGCACCCGACGATCGCGCTGACCGGGGCCGCCTGCGTCGCCGCGGCCGTCCGGATCAAGGGCACCACGCCCTGGATCGCGGCGCAGCAGGCGGGCGTGCCCGACGGCACGGTCGACATCGTCACCTCCGGTGGGCGGTCGAGCGTCAGCGCCACGGTGCGCAACGGCGCCTACGAGCCGGAGCTCACCTGGATCACGGTCCGCGGCAAGCGCACCACCACCCTCGGGTCGTTCCCGATCGAACCCCTCGCCCGCCTCCAGCCGAAGGAGATCACCGCATGTCTGTCGCTCTCCAGGTGATCGACCCCGGAGGCGGGCTGCCGGCCGCTCTCGTCGAGCGCCTCGACGCGGCGGCGGCGCGCAGCGCGTCCACCGGCCGGCCCGACGAGACGCTGCTGGCCGAGCTCGGGCAGGCCGGCCTGTTCGGCGTCGCCGTTCCCGCCGCGTACGGCGGGTTCGACGGGGACGCCAGGCTCGTCAACCACGTCGTCGCCCAGGTGGCCCGGGCCAATCCGTCCGCCGCGATCATGTTGTTCCAGCACTACGCGGTCAGCGCGCGCATCGCCGAATGGGGCGACCCGGCACAGCACGCCCGGTTGCTGCCCGCGCTGGCCAAGGGCGATCTGCTCGCCGCGTCCGGGTGGAGCGAACCCGGCGTGGGCGCGGCAAAGAAGCGCCTGAACACCACCGCGGAACGGCTGCCGGACGGCCGCTGGCGGATCGACGGCGCCAAGTCCTTCACCACCAGTGCGGGCGTGGCCGGGCTCTACCTCATCCTCGCGCGGACCTCCGACAGCGTGGAGGAGTCGAGCGACGGCTACGGCTCCACCGGTCAGACGTTCTTCCTCGTCCCCGCCGAGGACGAGGGCCTACGCCCCGACCTGAGCCTCGACCTGGTCGGCATGCGCGGCTCGGCGACCGGGTTCGTGTCCCTGCACGGCTGCGTCGTCGACGACCGGGACCGGCTCGGCCCGGTCGGTGAGGCCACCCGCATCATCGCCTCGGTCCGCCGGACGGGTGCGACGCTCGGCGCGGTCTCCCTCGGCATCGCGTCGGCGCTGCTGGACCTCGCGGTCGAGCAGGTCCACCGCCGTCGGCAGCCACCCGACGCGGTCACCCGCTTCCGGCTCGTCGACCTGGCCACCCGGATCGAGGCGACGCGCGCCGTCATCGACCGGGCCGGCCGCCGGGACGCGGCCGATCCGGGCCTGGCCACCCTGCACAGCAAGCTGTTCGCCACGGAGACGGCCGAGCAGGTGGGCGTCGAGGTGGCGCGCCTGCTGGGCTCCGGGGGGTACGTGGTCGCCAACCGCATCAACGGGCTGATGGCCGACGCCCGCGCGGTCGCGCACATGGGCCCCACCAACGACCTGTGCCGAGAGCTGGTGAGCGCCACATGGCTCGGGTGAACGTGCAGCTCGCGGTGGTCAACGGGCGGCTGGTGACCCCGGCCGGTGTCCGCCCGGGCGTGGTGCTCGTCGCGGACGGACGGATCGTCGGGCTCGCCGACTCCGCGCCCGACCACGTCCCCGTCCTGGACGCGGCGGGCCGGTACGTGCTCCCCGGGCTGATCGACTCGCACGTCCACTTCCGCACCCCCGGTCTGGAGCACAAGGAGGACTGGGAGCACGGCAGTCGCGCCGCCGTCGCCGGTGGCGTGACCACCGTGATGGACATGCCGAACACGGTGCCCCCGACCCTCCACCCGGACGCCGTGGTCGCCAAGGCCCGGCAGATCGCCGGCCGTTCGCTGGTCGACTACGCCTTCCACATCGGCGCGGACCCGCTGCACCCCGAGGTCCTGGTCGACCTCGATCCGGCGATCGCCCGCAGCGCCAAGGTGTTCATGGCCGGGCACCACACCGCGCCCACCGTCCTCAGTGATCCCGAGGTCCTCGACAAGGTGTTCGCCGCCGCGGCCGCCTCCGGGGTGCGGCTCGTCCTGCACGCCGAGAACCAGCGGCTGCACGACCTGCTGGACGCCTGGCGGGGCGGTCCCCCCGGCTCCTACCGGGACTACGAGCGGTGGCGGCCGCGCAGCAGTCCCATCTCGGCGGTCGTCCAGGTGCTGGAACTGGTCCGCCGGCACGGCACCAAGGCGCACATCCTGCACCTGTCGAGTACGGAGGAGGCCGACCTGGTCGCGGCGGCCGCCGCCGACGGACTGCCGGTCACCTTCGAACTCACCGCCCACCACCTGTCGTTCACCGATGCCGACACCGTGCGCGGCGGCGCGCGGACCCGGCTGGCCCCGGCGATCCGCGGCCGCCGGGACCAGGACCGGCTGTGGGCGGCCCTGCGGGCGGGCGAGGTCGCCACGTTGGGCAGCGACCACGCGCCGCACACCAAGGACGAGAAGGAGCGTCCGGTCGCCGACGCGCCACCGGGGCTGCCCGGCGTGCAGGAGCTGGCCACCGCGGTGTGGACCGGGATGCGCCGGCGCTGGCCGGACGAGGACCAGGACACCGCGGTCCGCCGGCTGGTGCGCCACCTGGGGGAGACGCCGGCGGACCTGTTCGGGCTGACCGGCAAGGGACGGCTGGTCGCCGGGGCCGACGCCGACCTGGTGGTCTTCGACCCGGACCACCGCTGGATGCTGTCGGCGTCGGACGTCGAGGCCAAGTGCGGCTGGTCCGCCTACGAGGGCTGGACCTTCACCGGCCGGGTGCAGGTGACGGTCAAGTCCGGGCGGATCGCCTACGACCGGGAGCAGGGCACGTTCGGCGCCCCCGTGGGCCGCTGGCTGTCGCCGCTCGACCACGAGCGGGAGGGCACCGGCCATGAGTGAACGGACCGTGGCCGTCGCGGGCGGCGGCATCGGCGGCCTCGCTCTCGGCATCGCCCTGCGCCGCACGGGGATTCCCGTGACGGTCATCGAGCGGACCGCGACCCTGCGGGACGCGGGGGCCGGTCTCGTGCTGTATCCGAACGCGCTGCACGCACTGGCGGAGATCGACAC
The DNA here is from genome assembly GCF_055575755.1 of Kitasatospora sp. NPDC034035. Lineage (NCBI taxonomy): Bacteria > Bacillati > Actinomycetota > Actinomycetes > Kitasatosporales > Streptomycetaceae > Kitasatospora > Kitasatospora sp. NPDC034035. The sequence continues at coordinate 94,528 of NZ_JBVISA010000027.1, forward strand.
CTCGCTCGCCTCGGCGGTGCGAGCCGCCGGGCACGTCCCGGAGGCGGACGAGGTCCGCCCGATCGTCGGCACCGACGGCGCGGTCGTCGCCACCGACCGGGTGGGCGAGCTGAGCCGCAGGTTCGGCGCGCCGCAAGTGTCGCTCCTGCGCACGTCGTTGCAGTCCCTGCTGCTCCGGTACGCCGGCGACGCCGGAGTGCGGATGCGGCACGGCATCAGCGTGACCGGCTGCACCGACCACGGTGACGAGGTCGAGATCGCTCTGTCCGACGGGAACCCGACGACGGCGGCGGCGGCCCTGATCGGCGCCGACGGCCTGCATTCCGTGGTGCGGCGGCACCTCCTCGGCGCGGAACCTCCCCGCTACTGCGGATACACGACCCTGCGGGGCCGCTCCCCCGCACCGCCCGAGTTCCCGAACGGGTTCATCGTGACCGCGGACGGCATGGGCCTCTTCGCCGCCCCGGTCGGTCCCGGACAGCTGTACTGGGCGGCCAAGGTGGCCGCACCGGCCGGTGTCTGGACCGCCAAGGCCCCGCCGGAGGCGATGGCCGATCTCCTGGCGCTGATGGCCGGTTGGCACCCGGCGCTGGTGGACGTGGTGCGCCGCACCGATCCCGACGCGCCGGCCGTGGTCACCGACATCAACGACCGGGAACCCGTCGCCGACTGGAGCCGGGGCCGGGTCAGTCTCCTCGGCGACGCCGCGCACCCGATGTCACCGGGCGCCGGGCAGGGGGCGGGCATGGCCCTGGAGGACGCGGCCGTCCTGGGCGGACTGCTGTCCCGCACCGCCGACATCCCCGAGGCGCTGCGCCGTTACGCCGGGCAACGCGCACCGCGGACCGCCGTCGTCGTCAACCAGTCACGGCAACGCGATCACGTCGTCCGCGGCGAGCGGGGCGAGTTCAGCACGCACGACAAGGACCTGACCGATCTGTTCGGCTGGCGCGCGGAGTTCGGCCTCGCCGCCGAGTGACACAGCGACCGGACCGGACCGGATCCGTACGGATCGGAATGGATCAGTACGGAACAGCACGGAACAGCACGGATCGATACGGACAAGCACCGGACGAACGAAGGGTGGACCGTCATGGAATCGGGCACGACTCACTGGAACAACGTCAAGATCGACTATGACAAGGTACTGAACACCGACGCCTCCAACGTGGCCCTGCTGTCCGCGGCCGTGGACCGCCTGCCGGCGGACACCGCCGACATCCTCGACATCGGCTCGGGCACCGGCCGGCTCACCTCGCTGTGCCGCACGGCACTGCCCCAGGCCAGGATCCTCGGGGTCGACCCCGCCCCGACCATGGTCAAGGAGGCGACGGCCAAGTTCGCCGCCGATCCGCTGACCTCGTTCCAGGCCGGGGTGGCCGAGGACCTGTCGGACATCCCCGACGAGAGCTTCGACGTGGCCATCAGCAGCTTCGCGCTGCATCACCTCGAACTCGACACCTACCCGAAGGCCGCGGCGGAAGTGCTGCGCGTGCTGCGCCCGGGCGGGGTGTTCATCAACGCCGACCAGTTCTGCCGGGTGATGGGGCCGGCCGGCAGCAAGGCGCGGGCCACCGACGTCCTGGAGCTGCTGACCGACAAGGCCAAGTACTACCTGCGGGAGGCCGGCTTCGAACGCATGCTGCTCCAACTCGACCTGCTGCCCCGGTTCCTACGGGAGGACGGGGAGATCCTCACCACGCCGGAGTTCTGGCGCGACCGCCTGCTCGACGCGGGCTTCGACCGGGCCGAGATCATCGCCACCCCGCCCGAGGAGCTCTACAACCGGGTGATCGTGGCACGGAAGGCGCCGCGCGCGAGGTCCTGACGGGCCGGGCGCGGTGGTGGGCGTGACCGGCGGGCACCCCACCACTCGCCGTCCGGGTCAGTGGCCGAGACCGGCCTGTCTGGCCCGGACCGCGGCTTCGGTGCGGTCGACCAGGTGCAACTTGGCGAATATCCGGGACAGGTAGTTGCGCACCGTCTTGACGGAGAGGCCGAGTTGATGGGCGATCACCGCCGTGCCCAGACCGTCCGCGACGAGTTCCAGCACTTCCAGCTCCCGGTCCGTCAGCTCCGGGAAGGGCTTGGCCACCCCCGCCGGCTGGGCCAGGTGGTCGGTCACCCACCCCGACGTACTGGAGTCGAAGACCAGGCCTCCGGACCGGACGATCCTGATGGCCAGCACGAGGTCCTGGGAGGGTGCGCCCCGGGAGAGGTAGCCGCGGACACCGGCACGCATGGCGGCGAGAAAGACCTCTCGGTCGTGGGCGATGCTCACGACCAGCACGGCCGTGTCGGGAAAGCGTTCCGTAATGGAGGTGATCAGGTCGACGGTGGCGGCGCTCGACGGGGCCGCGTGCAGTAACACCACGTCAGGGCATAAGCGGTGGATCGCCTTCACGGCATCGGGCCCGGTGTCGACGTCCCCGACCACTTCCAGTGCCTCGACACCGTCGAGCAGACTTCGCAGACTCGATCTGTATACCAAACGGTCGGCGGCGATCAACACGGCGACGGATTCTGCGCAGGCAGACTTCAGGGCCACTTGGTCGGACATGCCGCTCCTCCCCTGGTAGCAGCTCGCATACCAATGATCACGGTACCAAATCAGGGCGCACAGCACTGCCCATAGGTGCAAGGCAATCGAACAGGAAACAGGCGGCGCAGCCCGGGGAGCAATCAGCAGTCCGGGGAGCATTCAGGAGCGCACCAGTGCGGAACTACGAAACCACGCGCTCGAACATCACCCGAGGGGTATCATTCTCTTATTCTAAAGTCCTTTGGAACTTGGGAGTGGGTCGCCGTGGCATCCCGAACTCAACCGTCGACCATCGCCCCGCCGGCGTCGGAGGAATCCGCGTCGCGTCGGCCGACCTGGTGGTTACTGGCCGCGCTGGTCGTGGTCTCCCTCAATCTGCGGGCCCCGATCGCGGCGGTGTCGGCGCTCCTGACCCCCATCAAGTCCGGGCTGGGCCTGTCCGGACCGAGCCAGACCCTGCTGACCGTGCTGCCCACGGTCTGTCTCGCCCTGTTCGCCTTCACCGGCCCCGCGCTGGTCCGGCGGATGGGCGAGGAACGCCTGGTGGCGACCTCCGTGATCGTGCTGCTCGTCGGCGACCTCGTCCGCACGGTGCGGAGCGAGAGCGCACTCTTCCTCGGCACGCTGCTGGTCGTCGCCGCGATCGGGGCGATCAACGGCGCCATTCCCGGCATGATCAAACGGAAGTTCAGCAGCCGGATCGCACCGATGATGGCGCTCTACACGATCGCCCTCACGGTGGGCGCGGCCGGCGCCTCGGCGCTCGCCCCCCGGCTGAGCGGCAGTCAGGGCACGGACTGGCTGGCCTCCCTCGCCTGGATCACCGTCCCGGTCGCCGTGGTCGCCTGCGTGATCTGGCTGCCCGTCCTGCGGCAGCGCACCCTGGGCGTCGGGCGGGCCCGGATCCCCGCCGCGCTGTGGCGGGACGCACTGGCCTGGCAGGTCACCGCCTTCTTCGGATTCATGGGCCTGTCCTTCTACTTCGTCCTGGGCTGGCTGCCGACGATCTGCCACCAGCGGGGCATGACGCTCGACGAGGGCGGCCTCGTGCAGGCGGTCACCTCCCTGATCCAGGTGGCCGGCTCGCTCGGGGTTCCGCTGCTGATCCGGCGGCTTCCCGACCAGCGGATCGTCGCCGTCGTCGTCGGCGTGCTCAACGCGGGCGGGTTGATCGCGCTCATGCTGGCGCCGATCTCCTTCGGTGCCTGGATCGCCGCGCTGCTGCTCGGCCTGGCCCAGGGCTCCGGGTTCGCCCTGGCGCTGACCCTCATCGGGATGCGCGCCAAGGACGCCGATACGGCCGTCGGCCTCTCGGGTATGGTCCAGGGCGTCGGCTACCTCATCGCCATCCTGGGGCCGCTGGCCGGCGGGATGCTGGTCACCGCCTCCGGAGGCCTCCCGGCAGCGCTCGTCCTGATGCTGGTCGTCACGGCCGGCGAGATGATGGCGGGCCTGGGCGCCGGGCGCAACCGTCACGTCCTCGAACCGGCCGTGCCCCGGCCCGGCACCACACGATAGGTCCGTCATGTCCGAACTGAACACGCCGAAACTGAGCCTCCCGATCTACGCGGAGCTGTCCCGGGTCGGAAAGGTGCTCGCCAACCCGCTCCGGCTCCGCCTGCTCGACCTGCTCGACGGGCGTGAACTCACCGTCGAGCAGCTCTCCCAGGACTCCGGGATCCCGTTCAAGAACACCTCGGCCCAGTTGCAGCAGCTCCGTTCGGCCCACCTGGTCGACAGCCGGAAGGACGGCACCAGCGTGCGGTACCGCCTGGCCGACGACGACGTGGCCCGATTCCTCGGCGTGTTCCAGGAGTTCGCCGAGCGGCGCCTGGCCGACCTGCGCAGCGTCATCAACGACCAGCTCGGCGACCTGAGCGAGCTGGAACCGGTGACCGTCGACGAGCTGACCAGCCGGGTCGGCGGCGGGGCGCTGGTCATCGACGTCCGCCCGACCGACGACTACGCGATGGGGCACGTGCCCGGCGCCGTCTCCCTCCCCCACGACCAACTGCTGAGCAGGCTCGACGAACTCCCGGCCGACGCCGAGATCATCGCCTACTGCCACGGGCCCTTCTGCGTGACCTCGGCCGAAAGCGTCCGGCTTCTCCGGGCGCAGAACCGGCACGCACGTCACCTCGTGGGCGGCTTCACCCGCTGGCACCGCACCGGACACCCCGTGAACACCGACACCGGCCCGTGAGACCGGGCCGGCCCGGGAGACCGAGCCGGCCCGGCCCGGCCCCACTGAGGAGAGGGCAACCATGCGCATACGAGGAAGTCGGGTCGCCGTCGTGGGCGGCAGCATCGCCGGCTGCGCCACGGCCGTCGCCCTGGCGCGGGCAGGCTGCAAGGTCACCGTGTTCGAGCGCAGCCGGGGCGGTCTGCGCGACCGCGGCGCCGGGATCACCCTCCCGGCGTCGCTCTACGGCGAGTTGCTCGACGCGGGATACCTCGGTTCCGACATGCGGGTGCTGCGGCGTCCCGAGCTGATCTGGCTCACCCGCGCGGAGCGGTCGGCCGAGGGCCGCGTGGTCGGCCGTCAGCCGTACCCGGCGATCATGGCGAGCTGGGCGCTGGTCTGGCAGGGGCTGCGCGCCCGGGTGCCGGACCGCGACTACCACGAGGGCGCGACGGTCACCGACGTCCGGCAGGGGGACGACGGCGTCCGGCTCCTGGTCGACGGCCGCCCCGCCGGGACGTTCGCCGCCGTCGTCGGCGCCGACGGCCACCGTTCCACGGTGCGGCCGGCGGTCGCACCCGAGGCCGCCGTGCAGTACGGCGGGTACGGCCTCTGGCGCGGCGACCACCCCGCCGACCGGGGGGCGGCCGGCCCGCAGTCCCCGCTGCTCGACGACTTCGTCGCGGTCGGCTTCCGCGGCGGCCACGCCGTGTTCTACCGTATTCCCGACGCCGGTTCCGGCGGCTTCCGGCAGAACTGGGCGCTGTACGGCAGCGTGCCGCACGACCTCTACCCGGCCGAGGCCGCCCCGGTCCCCCGGGGGCAGGTCACCGAGACCGCCGCCGGCTACCTGGACGAGCTCATCACCCGCGAACTGCCGCCCGTGTGGGCCGACGTGGTGCGGCGCACCGAGCGGCACGAACTGTCCATCAACCCGATGTACGACACCACGGTCTCCCGCTACGCCAAGGGCGCCCTGCTGCTGGCCGGCGACGCCGGGGCGATCGCCCGCCCGCACACCGGTGCCGGCGCGGTGAAGGCGATCCAGGACGCCTGCGCCCTCGAACTCGCCTGCCGGGAACACGAGACGTGGCCGGAGGCGCTGGCCGCCTTCGACACCGCGCGGCGCGGCGCCGGCAACGCCCTCACCCGACTCGGCCGGCACCTCGGAAGGATGCGCGTCGAGGAGTCCCCGGACTGGTCCGCCCTCACTCCGGCGGACTTCGAGTCCTGGCTGCACGCGAACACGCACGGCTGGCAGAGCGCGTACGACCCGACCTGACCCGTAGGAACGACGTCCACCACCCACCCAGGAGGAAGAGATGTTCACCCTGCCGCCCATCACCCTGCCCGGCATCGACGACTACGCGGAGGCCCACTCGACCCCGGACCCGGCCCAGTTGGCCGGCGTCAACGGGAACGACCTGGGCATGGGCCACCTGATCAGCGGCCAGGTCGTCGGCGGGCTCCTGCGCATGGTCATCCACACGCTGCAGCCGAAGGTGGTCCTCGACATCGGCACCTTCACCGGTTACTCGGCGCTGGCCATGGCCGTCGCCCTGCCCGAGGGCGCCCGGGTGATCAGTTGTGAGATCGACCCGGAGCGGGCCGAGGTCGCCCGCAAGCACATCGCCGAAGCCGGCTACGCCGACGTCATCAGCGTGCGGGTCGGTCCCGCGCTCGACACGATCTCCGAGATCGAGGAGCCGCTGGACCTGGTCTTCATCGACGCGGACAAGCCGAGCTACCACGCCTACTACTCCGCGACGCTGCCCAGGCTCTCCCCCCGGGGGCTGATCGCGTGCGACAACACGATGTGGCGCGGGGAGATCATCGACGCGGACACCACCGACCCGGACGTCCTGGCGCTCCGGCAGTTCAACGACGCCGTCGCCGCCGATCCGCGGAGCGAGGTCGTGATGCTCACCGTACGGGACGGGGTCACGCTCATCCGGCGCGTCTGAGGCCCGCCGAGCGGCCACCGGTGGCGGACGTCACGCCTCCCCCAGCCCGGCCACCAGATTTCTGGGCGCGATGAGCCGGTACGCGTCGACGACGAGCTCGCGCACCTCCGTCCAGTCGACCGGCACGTCGAGGTAGACCCCGACCCAGTCGCGTCCACCGTAGGGCGGCGAGAAGAACCGGTCGGGTTCGGCGGCGACCATCGCCTCCTTGGCGCCGACCGGGGCCGGTACCCAGAAGCTCCGCCGACCGCGCGGGTGGTGCTCCGAGAGCTGGGCCAGCGTCCGCCGCCGGATCCGCCACGACGGCTCACCGTGGTGGTTGGCCACCTCGACCACCTCGGGCAGGCCCAGACACAGCGCGCGCAGCCGCTCCTCCACCTCGTCCTCGGTCATGCCGTGTCCGTCCCCTCTCCGCCGCGGCCCTCTAGACGACGCCCGCTTTGTCGTGCTCAGCCCTACCGGGATTCTCGCAGGCGACGACACAGTCCAAACCTCCGACCGTTGTTGACGAATAGTCAGCAAGTTCCGTCCATCGCCTTGACGGCACTCGGTCACGGTCCTAGAACGTAGTGAGCTCCCCGGTCCCCCCCGGCCCGGGAGCCGCGAAAGGTCGTCTTCTCGCCCCTCACCGAGGAAGAGGCTTTCCCATGCGCTTCAGCCGTCACCTTGCCGTCCCCGCCGCCGCCGTCGCGGCCCTCGCCGCCACCGCCGCGCTCGCCGTGGTCGCGGTGCCCGCGTCCGCGGCGCCCGAGCCCGTCGCCGCCGTCCCCGTCCTCACCGTCGGCGGCGCGGGCGGCACCGCCGTCGTACCGGGCGACACGCTCGCCGCGCCGCTCGCCGGGGGCGCCGCCACCTTCTACTCGACCGCGACCAGCACCACCGGTGTGACCTGCGCCGTCTCGCAGCTCGCCGCGAAGGTGCTGACCAACCCGGCGGCCCCGGGCTCGGCCACCGAGTCACTGACCGGGCTCACCTTCGGCTCGTGCACCAGCAACGTCACCGGCGTCACCTCGGTGCGCAGCCTGACCGTCGGCAACCTCCCGTACGGCCTGACCGTCTCCGACGGCCCGGGGCTCCCGGTCACTCTCGGTGGCGGGTCGGCCGGGGCGATCCAGGCCACCGCGGTGCTCAACAGCTGGTTCGGCACCATCACCTGCACCTACCAGCTCAGCGGCACGTTCGCCGGCAACGCCGACAACACCGCGCACAGCCTGGCCTTCCGCAACGAGCACTTCGCCAAGAGCGGCGGCTCCGGGCTCTGCCCCGCCGACGGGTACTTCTCCGCGGCGTACGGCCCGGTCGCCGACACCTCCCAGCCGGGCGGGCCGGCGGTCGACGTCAACTGACCGACCACCCCGCTCGGCCAGAGCTCCGCTTGACCAGGGCCCTCCCGGCCAGGGCCCCTCTCGGCCAGGGCCGCGCTTGATCAAGCCCCCGGCAGCGCCTCCTGGTGCCGCCACCGGACCCGGTCCCCGGCGGCGGCCCACCGCTCGGCCCGCACCGGGGGCCGGTGGTCCGCGCAGGCGAGCACCAGCATCTCGTTGTCCCCCGGCTGGAACTCGTACGCCACCCGCTCGACCCGGCTCGGGACCCCGAGCCCCGCCAGCTCCCGGCGCAACGGTTCCAGCCCCGGGTAGCGAACTCCCGTGTCGTACACCATCAGTGGGAACAGCCGGACCTCCCGGCGGGCCACCCGCGCGAGTTCCAGCAGCGCCGCCCGGTGGAAGTCCTCGTCGAGCCGGTTGCCGTACGAGAAGATCAGGTGCGAGCTGAGCACCAGGTCGAAGGAGTCGTCGGCGAAGGGGAGTTCGGGCAGCGAGCCGGCCACGTAGCGATCCGGGCGGGCTGCGATGTCGGCCCGGAAGTCCCGGGCGTTCGCGGTCCACTGTCGGACCATGTCGTCCGCGTCGGCGTACCAGGTCCGGGCGTAGCCCGCCGTCTCCTTCTCCAGCAGGTCGCGCTTGAAGGCGGTCTCCCGCTCCACCAGCAGGCCCAACTCCTCGCGGTGGTGGGCGTACTGGCGGTCCACGGCGACGGCGTCGATGCCCCGCCGCCCGGCCTCGGCGACGAAGCTCGCCGCGCCGCCCGGACAGTCCAGGATCCGTTGCTCCAGGTCGCGTTCGGTGAGCGCGAACATCGCCCGGTACTCCTCGAAGGAGCGTGCGCTGACCAGCACGGTTCACCCCCTCCCGACGAACGGCATGGTGGTCGGCAGGATCACCAGGGACTGGATGACGGTGTCCGGCGGCTGCGCGGCCATCAGCACCAGCGCCTCCGTGAAGCGCTCCACCGGGATGGTCGCCTCCACCGCCATCGTCCCGTCGGCCTGCATCGCGGCCGGCTGCGGTCCGCCGTCGACGGGGGTGACGTTGCCGACGTCGATCTGCCCGCAGGAGATGCCGTACGGGCGGCCGTCCAGGGCGAGCACCTTGGTGAGGCCGAGGACGGCGTGCTTGGCGGCCGTGTACGCGATGGAGTGGGGGCGCGGCACGTACGCCGAGGGCGCGCCGTTGTTGATGATCCGCCCGCCCTGCGGGGTCTGGGCGCTCATCACCCGGAAGGCCTCGCGGGCGCAGAGGAAGCCGCCGGTGACGATGGTGTCGAGCACCCGGTTCCAGTCCTCGAACGGGGTCTCGGTGATCGGCCGGCGCGGGGCGGCGGCGCCCGCGTTGTTGAACAGCAGGTCCAGCCGGCCGTAACGGTCGTGGACGGTGTCGAAGAGCCGGGCGACCTCCTCCGGGCTGCGGATGTCGGTCGGGACGGGCAGCACCCGGGCGGCGGCCGGGCCGGCGAGCGCGGCGGTCTCCTCCAGCGCGTCCTTGCGCCGTCCGGCGACGGCAACGGTCCAGCCGGCCTCCAGCAGGGCCAGTGCCGAGGCCCGGCCGAGGCCGCTGCCCCCGCCGGTGACGATCGCCACCCGTCCGTGCGGTGCGGTCGCGGCGTCGTTCGGTGCGGCCACGGCGTCCTGCGGTGCGTCCGCGGCGTCGTTCGGTGCGGTCAACGCGCCCATTCCTCCCCCTCGTTCACCCAGATCCGCAGCATCCGCCGGGCGTACCCGCCGGGTTCGTCGATGAACGGCGAACGCCCGTGCAGCACCCGGCTGTTGCGGATGATCAGCAGGTCACCGGCGGCCATCGGCAGCCCGAAGGCGATCTCCGGCCGGTACAGCACCTCGTCCAGCACGCCCAGCGCCTCCCACTGACGGTCCGTCAGTTCCGGCCCGCCGCGGTCCGGGGAGGAGCGGACGGTGCGGGTCTGGTAGTAGCAGCCGACCGTCCCCTCCTTCTGGTGGTAGAGGATCGGGGTGACCACCACCTGCGGGCCCGCCCGGCCGGTCCGGTCGAAGGTCCAGTCCTCACAGAGGGTGGCCAGGGCGTCCGGGCGCTCCCGCTCGATCAGGTCGCGGACGTGCCGCGCGCTCGCCAGCTTGGTCAAACCGCCGCCGTCGAAGGCGGGCCGAAGGCACAGCAGGACCAGCAGGTCGCAGGTGTCGCAATGGAAGCCGAGCTCGGTGTTGCCGTCGCCGTCCTGGTCGCGCAGCACCGAGGTGAGGTCGCCGCGCCCGTTCTGCGGGACGATCCGGCCGTAGTCCCGCAGCAGGAAGGAGAGCGCCTCGGTGATCTCCTTCTCCGGGTGCGCCGGGTCCACCAGGCGGCTGACGTGGGTGATGCCGACGGAGGCGACGGCGTCCCGGACGAAGTCCCGCAGCCGGGCGCGCACCGGCTCGGCCGCGCCCCACCGTTCGGCCCGCGCGTCGGCCCACAGCAGCCACCGTTCCTCCTCCTCCAGCGGGAGCGACCAGAGCTCCCGCCGGGCCTCCAACTCCAGGCTGCTCCAGCCGATTTCCGTCATCGCGTCCATTCGCATCTCCTTCCTACCGGCTTCCGGCCGCGACGGCCTTCGTCCAGAGTTCCAGCGCCTCGTCGATCTGCCCGGCCGTGACCACCAGCGCGGGGATCATCCGGACCACGTTGAGGTGGATCCCGCAGAGCAACAGCAGCAGGCCGTGCTCACCGGCCGCCTGCTGGGCACGCCGGGCGGCCTCCGGGTCCGGGGAGCCGTCGCGGCGGCAGAACTCACTGGCGGCCATCAGCCCGAGCCCGCGGACGTCGGCGATCCCGGGCGCCTCGGCGGCGACCGCCCGCAGCCCGGCCAGCAGCCGCGCGCCCTGCTCGGCGGCGTTGTCGACCAGCCGCTCCTCGCGCAGCACGTCCAGGGTGGCCAGGGCGGCCGCGCAGGCCACCGGGTTCCCGCCGTACGTGCCGCCCTGCGAGCCGGGCCAGGCGCGGCCCATCAGCTCGGCGGGCGCGGCGATCGCGGACAGCGGGAAGCCGCTGGCCAGGCCCTTGGCGGTGATCAGGACGTCCGGGCACACCCCGCCCTCGTGCGGGTGGGCGTCCTCGTGCCGGTGGGTGTCCTCGTGCTGGTGGGCCCAGAACCGGCCGGTGCGGCCGAAGCCGGTCTGCACCTCGTCCACGACCAGCAGGATGCCGTGCCGGTCGGCACGTTCGCGCAGCCCGGCCAGGAAGCCGGGCGGGGCGGGAACGTAGCCACCCTCGCCGAGCACCGGCTCGACGAACATCGCCGCCGTCTCGGCGGGCGCGGAGACGGTGGCGAGCACCTCGTCCAGTCCGCGCAGCGCGTGTTGCACCGCCTCGGCCTCCGACATCCCGAGCCGGAACGCGGCCGGGAAGGGCGCCACCGCGACCCCGGACATCAGCGGGCCGATGCCCGCCCGGAACCGGGTGCCGGCCGTGGTGAGGGAGGCCGCGCCCATCGTGCGGCCGTGGAAGGAGCCCTCGAAGACGATCACGTTCTGCCGCCCGGTGGCGTGCCGGGCGAGCCGCAGCGCCGCCTCCACCGCCTCGGTGCCGGCCGTGGCGTAGAACAGCGAGTCCAGGCCGGGCGGCAGCACCTCGCCGAGCCGCTCGGTGAGGGTGAGCAGCTGGTCGTGCAGCACGGTGGTGTACTGGCCGTGGATCAGCCGGCCGGCCTGCTCGCGGACGGCCTCGACCACCCGCGGGTGGCAGTGGCCGGTACTGGTCACCCCCACACCGGAGGTGAAGTCGAGGTAGCGGCGGCCCTCGGCGTCGTAGAGGTGGAGACCCTCGCCGCGCACGGCGACGACCGGGGTGGCCTGCTTGAGCGCCGGGGAGAGCCGGGGCACCGAACCTGCTGTCACGCTGGATGCTGCCTTCACGGGTGAGTCCTGCCTTCGGGGGAGAGTTCGGGGGCACGGTCGGTGGAGGGGCGGGGAGCGGGGCCGGCCGAAGGGTCGGGGACGGGTCGGGACGGGTCGGCGGGCGGCAGGAAGCCGGCCTCGGCGGCCCAGGCGAGCGCGGCCGACCACCACTGCGCGGTCGGGGCGGTGAAGCGGACCCCGAGCCGGTCGAGCACGGCGGTGGTGTACGCGCTGTCCACCCGGACGTTGCGTTCCTCCTGCTGTGCCCAGGCGGCGGCCAGCCGGGCGGCCGTCGGGTGCCGCCGCTCGGCCCCGGCGATCGCGGCCGCGAAGGTCTCGTCGTCGGTGAGCCGCACCCGGTGGCCGAGCCCGGCGAGCCAGCCCACCAGTTCGTCGTGCGGGACCTCGTACGGCGACTCGACGTGGTACGCGCCGGGCGCGGCGTACGGGTCGAGGGCGATCGCGGCGATCCCGGCGGCCACCGTGTCCACGTGCGAGAACGCGAACGCGGTGTCCGGCCGGCTGGGCGCGGCCCCGGCCAGCAGGTAGCCGCGGATCAGCTGGTAGATCCGGTTGTCGCCGATGTTGGCCTGGAACGCGCCGGTCCGGCTGTGCGCCGCGATGTGGCCGCTGCGGTGCAGGTAGGCGGCGTGCCCGGTGGCGGCCCAGGCCCGGACGGCCTGCTCGGCACGGTACTTGGTCCGCTCGTACGGGGTGCGGAAGTGCTGGCCGATCGCCAGGTCCGCCTCGCTGAAGCGGCGCGGCGGGCCGTCCACGCCGCCCGAGACGGCGAGCGTGGAGACGTGGTGGACGCGGGCGGCCGGGGCGTGCTCCCCGACCCAGCCGAGCAGGCGGCGCACCGCCGTGTGGTTGGTGCGCTCCAGCTCGTCGGGCGAGGCCACCAGTCGGACGTCCGCCGCCGCGTGCACGACGATCCGCGCGCCCCGGGCCTGCTCCAGCCCGGCCGGGGAAAGGCCGAGGCCGTCCCGGTCGACGTCCGCGGCGACGGCGTGGGCCGCGTGGGCCGCGTGGGCCCCCAGCCGTTTCAGGGCCTCGGCGTCGTCGGAGGCCCGCACCAGGCAGGTGACGTCGGCGCCGCGCCGGAGGAAGGCGTCCAGCAGGTGCCGCCCGAGATAGCCGGTGGCGCCGGTGAGCAGCACCCGGGCGGGTTCGCGCACCGCCGCCCGGGCGGGTTGGCGCACCACCGCCCCGGCGGTCGGCGGGACGCCCGGGTGCAACAGCTGGCCGGAGGTGGAGAGCGGGGCGCGGGCGGGGCGCACCGTCGTGCCAGGAACCCCCGCCTCGGCACCTCCCGCCTCGGCGGCCACGGCCCCGGCGAACGCGCCGGTGATCCGCTCGGCGGCGCGGTGCGACAGCGCGGGCCACCCGTACACCAGGTCGGCGACCAGTCGCTGCTCCACGATCCGCGCGGTGAGCCGCAGTTCGTACAGCGGATCGCCCCCGGCGCAGCGGGCCACCCCGGCCTGCTCCTCGGCGACCGTCCAGTCCAGCGCGGGCTCCTCGGGCAGCCGGAAGGTGCCGAGGAAGTTGAACCCGGCGGCGGGCCGCTCCCCGGGGGCGTCCATCGGCCGGACGGGCGTCTCGCGCAGGCTCCGCGCCACCGTCTCCGGATCGGCCCCGGCCGGCAGGTCGACGTGCTTGACGGCGGTGAACCAGCCGACGGTGTCCAGGAATTCGCCCGGATCGCCCGCGGTGTCCCGGCCGTGGGTCTCGACCTCCACCGCGAACCGGGGACTGCCGCTCCAGGCGGTGACGGCCCCGGCGAAGGCGGCGAGCAGCGCCGCCTCCAGCCCGGCCCCGCCGCCGTGCCGCGCGACCAGCCGGGTGGTGGCGTCCGCGTCGAGCGTCCAACTGAGCGCGGCCGGTTCGTCGGTCGGCTCCGCGACGGACGCCGTGGCGGACGCTGTGGTGGACGCCGTGGCGGACGCTGTGACGGACTCCGCGGCGGTGTCCGGAGCGGGCGCCGCCGGGGCGGCCGCCGCCCACGCGTAGAAGTCCGCCGTCGGCGGCAGGTCGGCCGGCTTCTGGTCGAGCACCGCCCGGTACGCGTGCGCCAGGTCGTCCAGCAGGATCCGCCAGGACAGCCCGTCGACCACCAGGTGGTGCGCGACCAGCGCGAGACGGTCGTCCGTCCCGGGCGGGCCCGAGAACAGGTGGACGCGCAGCAGTCGGCCGGCCAACGGGTCGAGGCTGCGGTGGAGTTCGGTGCAGACCCCGGCGATCGTGTCGGCCGTCGGCTCGGCGATCGGGTCGGCGACCGGCCCGTCCGCGCGTGGGATCCGGGAGAAGGAGACGGGATCGAGGTCGGGCACCGGCCGGGGCTCGCCGCACCCGTCCGGGGAGATCGGCCGGCGCAGCGCCGGGTGGCGTTCCAGGACGGCCGCGACCGCCCCCGAGAGCGCCGCCGGGTCCACCGCCGCACGGCAGCGCAGCAGGACGGACTGGTTCCAGTGCCGCACGTCCCGCACGGAGCGCTGGCGGTACAACCAGCGCTGTGCCGGGGCGAGTCGACCGGCGTCGTCCCCGGTGCGCGGTGCCGGAACGGAGGGTGCGGCCGGGACGGCGGCGGCCGCCAGGCCCTCCGCCGTCGGGTGCCGGTAGAAGTCCTCGTAGGCGACCCGCAGGCCCGAGCGCCGCAGGAAGGCGATGGTGCGCATGGCGAGGATGGAGTCCCCGCCGAGGCCCAGCACGTCGGCCCGCGGCCCGACGGCCGGCAGTCCGAGCGCGCCCGCCCAGAACCGGGCGATCTCCCCGGCCAGGCCGGATCCGGTGGCGCCCGACAACTCCGCTCGGGTCTCGACCAGTTCGGCGACCAGCTCGCCCAGCCTCGGCCGGTCGAGCTTGCCGTTCGGCCCGACGGGGAATTCCGGCAGTACCAGGATCGGCTGCGGCACGGAGTAGCCGGGCAGCCGGTCCCGTAGGTACGCTCCGAGGCCCTCCACGTCCTGCGAACCGCCCGACAGCCGTACCGCGCCCAGCAGTTGACTGCCGACGGCGGTCTCCCGCAGCAGCGCCGCCGAGCGGACGACGCCCGGGTACCCGTCCATGGCGCGCTCGACCTCGGCGAGGTCCACCCGGTAGCCGCGCACCTTCACCTGACGGTCCACCCGGCCCAGGAAGACCAGGTTCCCGTCCGCCCGCCGGCGGCACAGGTCGCCTGTCCGGTACATCGGTCGGCCGTCCCGGTGGACGAAGCCGCGGGCCGTCTCGGCCGGCCGCCCGAAGTACCCGGCGGCGACACCGCGGCCGCCGATGAGCAGCTCCCCCACCGCGCCGTCCGGCACCGCCCGCCCGGCGCCGTCCACCACGGTGAGCAGCACCTCGCCGATCGCGGTGCCGATCGGTACGGTCGGCTCCTCGGCGGGGAGTTGGCGGGTGTCGGTGGCCAGTAGGCAGGTGGCGCCGACGGTGGTCTCGGTCGGGCCGTAGTGGTTGGCCAGCCGTGCGGTGGTGCCGCCGTCGAGCAGGGCGGCGGCAAGCGGGCGGGGCAGCGGCTCGCCGCCGAGCAGCACGGTGTGCAGCGGCGGGGAGTCGACCGGGCGGCCCTCCAGCAGGGCGGTCAGGTGCGAGGGGGTGGTCTTCAGCACGGTCACCCCCGCGCGTGCCAGCGATGCCCAGAAGGCCTCCGGGTCGCGCACCTCGCGGTCCGGGACGACGTGCACCGAGCCGCCGGTGGCGAGGGCGAGCAGCCAGGCGGTGTGGCCGAGGTCGGCGGCCAGCGTGGTGACGTGCGCGGTGCGCGGCGCGTCGGCCTCGGTGTAGGCGAGCCGCCCGGCCAGCTCCTGCGCGTAGTGCACGGCGTTGGCGTGGGTGACGGCGACGGCCTTGGGCTCGCCGCTCGACCCGGAGGTGAAGGAGAGGTACGCGAGGTCCTCGCCCAGCACCTCGTGCTGCGGCACGGGCATCTCGCCCGGCGCCTCGCTCTTCCCGCCCGGCACCTCGGGCCTCACGCCCGGCGCCTCGACGTCCACCACCTCTCCGCCGAGCCCGCCCTCCGTCCCGAGCACCCGGGCGACCCGGACGGCCGCCAGCCGCCGGGCGAGGTCGGCCGGCGACCAGTCCGGGTCGGCCAGCACCGCCGCCGCGCCCGAACGCAGCACCCCGTGCAGGAGGACCAGCATCCGGGCGTCCCGGGGTCCGACCAGGGCGACCCGGTCGCCCCGTCCGGTGCCGCCGCCGGCCAGCCTGGCGGCGACCCGGCCCGCCGCGGCGTCCAGTGTGCGGTAGTCGAAGGTGCGGACGCCGTCGCTCAGCGCGGGCCGGTCCGGGTGGGTCCGGGCGAGGTGGGCGAGCAGCGAGGGTAACGAGCGGGCGGACCGGGCGGACGGCGTGGACCGCAGGTGCTGCGTCGCGGGGGTCACGCCGACTCGTCCCCCGTCAGGCGCGCGCGGGCCGGGCCGGCCGGCACCCCGGGGTCGCCCACCAGGTACCCGTCCAGGACCGGCCGGTCGGGTAGTCTCCCGGCCAACTCCCAAGCCAGCATGCGGTGCAGGCCGTCGAGGTGGATCAGCCCGGCCCGGACCGACAGGTCCCCGTAGTCGGAGTGGTCGACCGGGGCGGTGCTGAGGAAGACCGGCGTGAACGGGGTCCGGCGCAGCAGCCGCAGCTTCGCCGCGCAGACCGGGTTGGCGGCCGCCCAGGCGGCCCCGCCGGAGCGGACGCGCTCGGCCGCCTCGCCCACCGTCAGCCCGGAGCGCGGTACCAGTTCGAGCGCCCCGCCCTCGCTGAGGTGCCAGGGCAGGACGACGCCCAGGACGTCCGTCCGCGCGAGCCGGACCCGCCACCAGCCGCCGGAAATGCGGTCGGCGCGTTCGAGGTTCTCCTCGCCGTACGTGTTGCTGTTCGCCTCGTGGGCCCGCTCCACCGGATGGTCCCGCAGGTAGGCGTCGTGGACCTCGGGGTAGGCGACGGCGGTGACGATCTCCACGGCAGTGCTCTCCTCAGACGGTTCCGGTGTACTCGGTGAAGTGCCGTTCCGCGAACAGCTCGGGCCACTGGCCGTCGGCCAGGTCGAGTTCGCGGGCGCGGGCGAGCATCTGCCGCCAGTACGGCTTCACCGGGCGCCAGCGCGCGCCCACCTGGCAGTAGGAGGCGTCGATGAAGTACCGCACCCGGCCCGGCCCGTCGGGCGCCGGCCGGCGGGTGTGGAACAGCGCCGAGTTGAGCAGCACGGTCGAGCCGGGCGGCAGCCGGTCGATGACCACCTCGCCGGGCAGTTCCGCGGTGCCGTGGTGGGCGAACGCGGACTTGCCGACGGTGCTGTGGTGCGAGCCCGGCAGCACGGCCAGACTGCCGACCTTCTCGTCCAGTCCGCCGAGGTAGTGCAGCGCGTGGACCATCAGCAGCGACGGGTCGGAGCGGTCGTTGGGCTCGCAGTCGTGGTGCCAGGGCTTTCCCGGGATTCCGGGGGACTGGCGGTCGCTGTGCAGGTGGTGGAAGACGAACGACGGCCCGAGCAGGCGGGTCAGCGTCCGCATCAGTGGTGGGTGGGTGAGGAGTTGGCCGTGGGCCGGCAGCTCCAGTTCCAGCAGCGGGGGCGGCCCGTTCCGGACGGGATCGGCGCAGGAGGCGATCGACCGGGCCCGCAGGCCCTCGTCCACCCACCGGTCCACCTCGGGGACGAGCCGTTCGCGCAGTGACTCCGCCAGCAGGCCGGGCAGCACCAGGTACCCGGACTCCAGGAACTGCCGGTGGTACTCGATGTCGAGGGCCTCACGCCCTCCGTAGGACAGTGTCACCGAACCGAACCCCCTCCTTCCGTTCTGCGGGACGAACAACGGGACGTGGCACGAGCAAGGAGGCGCACGGGATCATCCAGACTTCTGGTGGCGACGGAACGTCCGTCACGGTCGCCACGGCCGCCACGACTGAATCGCGATCACCACGAAGAGACACGCGGCGATCACGCAAGGTAGTCCGCCCCAGGAGTATGAACCGGTCTTCGCGTCCACGACAAGACCATTGCCGGCTCATGGACACCTTCCCGCCACCGTGCCGTTCAGCTCCGGCCACCAGTCGATTCCCTTCCCACAAGGAACTCCGGGCCGCTCCCGTCCCGGTGATTCGCCGCCGGAACAGCGGATGCGGCAGAGTGAGCCCATGAGGAGTGCGGAGACCCGGAGTTCCGAGACCGTCGACCGGACCAGCCCGTCGGTCCGTCGACGCCCGGTCCAACAGCGCAGCCAGGAGCGGTACGGCCGCGTCCTGGACGCCTGTGCCGGGCTGCTGGACGAGGTCGGGGCGACCGCGCTCACCACCAAGGAGGTCGCCCACCGCGCCCAGGTGCCGATCGGCACCCTGTACCAGTTCTTCGCCGGCAAGGAGGACCTGCTGGCCGCTCTCGCCGGCCGCAACCTCGACCGGTACCTCCAGCGCCTCGACGCCCGGCTGGCCGCCGCCGCCCCGGTCGACCCGGCCGCCTTCACCGACCTCGCGGTGGAGGAGTTCGTGGCGATGAAACGCTCGGTGCCCGGCTTCGGCCAGGTCGACTTCGGCCTGGCCGGCCCGGTCGTCCCCGCCGGGGTCCGGGACGACCGGCACCTGCTGGACGCGGGCGTGGACAACAACACCGCCGTCGCGCTGCGCCTGCAGGCGCTCGGCGGCGAGGTGTTCCGGGCGAGCGACCCGGCGGCCACCACGCTGACCCTGCGGGTCGCCCTGGAGGCGGCCGACGCGGTGCTCAAGCTGGCCTTCCGCGCCGACCCGAACGGCGATCCGACGCTGATCGCCGAGTGCAAGCGGTTGGTCCGCGGCTACCTCGCGCAACGGCTGCCCGCCCGCTGACGTCCGACCCGCGAAATCCCGCGCCCTTCCCCTCCAGATCCCACACCCATCCGCGCGCGAATCCCCACGCGAATCCCGCGCCCATCGCCCGGGAATCCCCGCCCATCCCCCGCGTCCCGTCCGCCCGAGGCGTTGCGAGCCCGCCGCCCCCGCAGCACAGTGGATAGCGGAACGGCCGCGGAGGCGGCCGCCACAACCCCGAGGACCCAGGGAGCAGACCATGCACGCAGCGGTAGGTGACCAGCTCCACATCCACAGCAGGTCGGTGGGCATGGTGGACCAGAAGGGCGAGATCATCGAGGTGCGCGGCGCCGACGGCCAGCCGCCGTACATGGTCCGCTTCGAGGACGGCCACGAGGGTCTGATCTACCCCGGCCCCGACTGCAACATCGAACAGCGCCAGGCGGGACGCTGACCGACGCCCCCACCACCCCACGGCGCGCGGCCTGTCCGCAGACCCGCGCGAGGTGGTGAGGAGCGGTGTCCGCCCCCACGACCCCGCTGCCCGGGGCGCTCGCCGGGCTCGCGCCACTGCTGGACCACTACGGGTACCTCGCGGTGGCGCTGCTCGTGCTGCTCGACAACTGCGGCATCCCGGTGCCCGGGCAGACCATCCTGGTCCTCGCCTCGGTGTACGCCGGCACCGGGCGCCTCAGCCTCGCCGCCGTCCTGCTGATCGCGGCCTGCGCCGCCATCCTCGGCAACAGCCTCGGCTACCTGATCGGCCGCACCGGCGGACACGCCTTCGTCCACCGCTGGGGCCGGTACGTCCTGCTCACCCCGGCCCGGATGGAACGCGCCGACGGCTTCTTCGAACGGCACGGCGGCAAGGTCGTCGCGGTCGCCCGCTTCGTGGACGTGCTGCGCCAGACCAACGGCATCATCGCCGGGACCACCGGGATGCCCTGGCGCCGGTTCCTGCCGTTCAACGTGCTCGGCGCCGTGCTGTGGACGGGCGTCTGGGGCACCTTCGGCTATGTCGCCGGAGCCAACATCGGCACCGTGTACCGGACCGCGATCCGCTACCAGCTCTGGTTCGCGATCGGCCTCGGAGCGCTGGTCGCCGCCTTCCTGCTCCGCCAGGTGCTGCGGTACCGGCGCCGGCGCCGCGAGGGCGCCGACACCGGGCCCGAGTCCGGCTCCGACACCGGGCCCGGCAGCGACTCCGACACCGGCTCCGGGTCCGGGTCCGGGTCCGGGTCCGGCACCGACGCCGACACCGGCTCCGACACCGGCTCCGGGTCCGGCTCCGGCTCCGGGTCCGACATCGACAAGCCATCGGACTAGCGCAGCGGGAACACCTCGAACGGCACCGCGAAGCGCGTCCCCAGCCGGCTGCCCACCTCCCGGCCGAAGCCCTCCAGGAACTCCCGGGCATTCCCCATCGCCCCACCGAGCCCGGCCAGGTACGCCTTGTGCTCCTCCAACGAGGCAACGCCCAGGTCGAAGTGGTCACTGGTGTCCACCGCGTGCCCCGACTCCGGCGAGGCCGCCGCCCAGATCTGCCGCACGCCGTTCCACGGCTCGTGCCCCTCCGCCACCAGCTCGCGGAACACCCAGCGGTTCCCGGCGTCCCGGACGCCGTCCAGGGTGGCCCGGCCGACCGCGACGTGGTCGGCCTGGTTGAGGAACACCCCGCCGTACGTCTCCCGGAAGTTGCTGGTGATCACGATGTCCGGGCGGTGGCGGCGCACCACGCGGGCGATGTCCCGGCGCAGCGGCAGCCCGTACTCCACCACGCCGTCCGGGTAGCCGAGGAACTCGACGGTGTCCACGCCGACCACCCGCGCCGAGGCGACCTGCTCGGCCTCCCGCAACGGCCCGCACTCGGCCGGGTCCAGCGAGTCGATGCCCGCTTCGCCGCTGGTCACCATCACGTAGACGACCTTCTTGCCCTGGGAGGTCCACCGGGCGACGGCTGCGGCACCGCCGTACTCCATGTCGTCGGGGTGGGCGACGATCGCCAGCGCGGTCTGCCAGTCCTCGTCCACGTGCTCGAAGGGCGCGGGGGCCTGCTCGGTCATGCTCTTCCCTCTCGGTGCGGCTCACGGTCGTACGGACGTACGGACGTACCGCAGGCGACTCTAGAAGACCCGTGTCCCTCATGCCCCGTCAGACACTCCTCCACTGAACGGCCTTGCCCCTGACGCAAGGGTCAGGGGTCAGCGTCCGGGCATCCCGCGGCGGCGCCGCCCACCTCGCCGCCCTGGACGCCGAGATCGCCCGCCTCACCGAGCTGCGGAACAGGCTCGCCCGGCACGTCGCCTCGGGGGTGCGGACCTGCCGGTCGGATCCTGATGGATCGTCAACTCGCTTCGGGGGCGAGGCGGGTGTCGGCGGCTGGGGCTTCCCGGCCGGGCCAGGTGATGCGGGTGGCGCAGAGGGAGACGACGGCGGCGGAGGCGGCGACGGCGGCCATGCCCCAGAGGAGGCTGGTGGCACCGGCGATGAAGCCGATCACGGCGGGGCCGGCCAGGAGGCCGGTGGTGCCCATCGCGGCGACCAGGGAGAGTGCGTCGGCGCCCTGGCGGGCGGCGGCGACGTAGACGCAGGGGGTGACGGCCGCGACGCCGAGGCCGACGCAGGCGAAGCCGAGCAGGGTCGGTACCGTGCCGCCGGCCAGCAGGGCGAGGGCGAGGCCGAGGCCGGCCAGCAGGCTGCCGGTGCGGACGATGCGGCCGTCGCCGAAGCGGGTGCGCCAGCCGTCGGCGAAGATCCGGGCGCACACCATCATGACCGAGACGACGGCGATGCCCATCGGGGCGAGTCCGGCGCCCGCGTTCACGACGTCCTTGAGGTAGAGCGCCGACCAGTCGTTCATGGCACCTTCGGTGACGGTGCCGAACACCATCGCGAGGCCCATCCAGAGTGTCGCGACGGTCGGCAGGGTGAAGCCGCGGCGTTCCTCGGTGGCCGTTTCCGGGCTTTGCCGCGGCTCGTCGGGCAGCAGCCCCGGCCGGGCGGCGGCGACGAGTGCCGCGAGGAGGACGGCGGCCAGCCCGAAGTGCACGGCCAGGGCGCCGGTGAAGGCGTTGACGCCGGAGGCCAGCAGGGCGGCGAGGAGTGAGCCGGCGCTGAAGGTGGCGTGCAGCCGGGACATCGTGGTCCGTTCGAAGCGGGCTTCCAGCGCGGCGCCCTGGGCGTTCATCGCGACGTTCAGGCAGCCGACGGCGACGCCGTCGCAGAACAGCACCAGCAGCGTGACGGGGTAGTTCGGCACCACCGACAGGGCGAGCAGGATCAGGCCGAGGGCGAGCGCGGACAGCACCGACAGCGGGCGCGAGCCGAGCCGCCGCATCAGCACCGCCACCAGCGGGAAGGACACCGCCGCGCCGATCCCGCAGGTCATCAGCAGCAGGCCGATCTGGGCCTCGCCGAGGTCGAGCCTGGCCTTGAGCGCGGGCACCCGGGAGACCCAGGTCGCGTACTGGAAGCCGAGGACGAAGAACAGTGCGCCGGTGGACAGTTGGGAGCGGCGGAAGTCGTCGCGAACGGGAGACATGCGGATCAGCCCACTTCGGCTCTGGGTCGGGGCCCGGGGATCGGGTCGGTGGGGTTCGGCAGCGGCCGGGCCGGGACGGGGTCCAGCGGCATCGCCATGTAGACCGCCCGGGTGCCGTAGCTCGCGGGCAGCTCGATCTCGGGCCGGGCGCGGTAGCCCAGGGGGGTCCACAGCACGTGGGAGCCGCGGACGGCGACCAGGGAGAGGGTCCGGTAGCCGGCCGCCCGGGCGGTCTGCTCGAGGTGGCGCAGCATCCGGTGGGACCGGCCCGCGCCGCGCAGTTCCTCGGCGATGACCAGGTCGTGGGCGTGCAGGTTGGTGGACTCTCCCCCCTCCCCGTCCCCGTGCTCGTGCTCGCTGCGGCTGAGGTCGGGGCAGCGGAACAGCGGGTACGGCAGGGCCAGCAGGTAGCCGCCGAGGCGACTCGTGTGCTCGAGGACGAAGCAGGTGTCCGGCGAGGCGCGGTGCCGGGACCGCAGCGCCTCGCGGCCCTCGGACAGGCCGCTGGCCGCGTAGGCGCGCTCCTCCAGCGCGACCACCTCGTCCCAGTCGTCCTCCCGGAGCAGCCTGATACGGGACTCACTCATGCGTCGTCTCCCTCGTTTCCCTCGCTGCTCCCGCCGATGCAGGTGTGCGGCAGCGGTTCGAAGCCGTTGAACCCGCGGGTCGCGTAGGCGGTGGCGTACGCGCCGCAGGAGTGGATCCAGACCGGGTCGCCGGAGCCGGCCGCGCGGGGGACCCGCACCAGGCCGTCCTCCTGGGCGTACGCGTCGTCGCTGTCGCAGGTCGGGCCGGCCACCACGGCGTGGACGAACTGGCCGCCGGGGTGGGTGGGGAACTCCAGCCGGTACTGCAGCTGGTCCATCTCGTAGAGGCCGTTGAACTTGCCGCAGCTGAGGTAGAGCCAGTCCTCGCGGGTGCCGTCGAGGCGGTGGCGGGAGGTGAGACGGGCGACGTGCGCGCGGATCGCGCCGTGGTCGGCGACCAGGTGGCGCCCGGGTTCCAGCAGGAACTCGAGCGGTCCGGTGTTGACGGCGCGCAGCCGGTCCATGCCGTCGCGGATCACCGCGAACATCTTGTCCAGCGGCGGGTCGAGGGGTCGGCCGCGCCGGTCGAGGACGCCGAGGGCGGGCAGTCCGCCGCCGAGGTTGATCCGATCGGGGGTGATGCCGCGCCAGTTGAGTGCTTCCAGTACGGCGGCCAGCGAGTCGACGGCGGCGCCCCAGGCTTCGGCGGTCATCTGCTGCGAGCCGACGTGCACCGACAGGCCGGACGGCACGAGTCCGGCGGTGCGGGCTTCGCCGAGCACCCGCAGGGCGTCCTCGGGCGAGCAGCCGAACTTGTGGCTCAGGCCCCACAGCGCGCCTTCGCCGGTGGTCGCGATCCGGCAGAACACCCGTGCTCCGGGGGCGTGTTCGGCGATCGCGGCGACGTCTTCCACGCTGTCGGTGGCGAAGTCGCGTACGCCCAGCCGGTAGGCCTCGGCGATGTTGCGGTCGGATTTGACGGTGTTGCCGTAGTGGATGAGCTCGGGGGCGACGCCGGTGCGCAGCGCCTGGTCGATCTCCTGGGGGCTGGCCGCGTCGAAGCCGGAGCCGAGGGCGGCGAGGTGGTCCAGCACCTCGTCCACGGGGCAGGCCTTCATGGCGAACCGTACGGCGACGCCCGGCAGTTCGTCGAGCAGGGTGGCGTACTGGCGGCCGATGCCGTCGAGGTCGTAGATGATCCGGTCGTCGGTGGCGGCGGCGAGGGCGGCGCGGAGCGCGGTGTGGTCGGGCCGGTCGGGGCCGGGTGCGCCGGTGTGGACCGCGGTCTCGGTCGGGGCGCGGTGGCTGGGCGTGGGGTTCGGTGCCTGGTGTGCGGTCTGGCGTGTCACGGAGAGCTCCCGGTCTTCCGGCTAGTGCGGCAGCCGGTCGGCGGGGGTGGTCTTGCTCGCCCGCACCAGCGGGCCCCACGCGTCGATCAGCAGGGCGTAGTCCTCGATGTCCGACTGCGCCTGGTCGAGCAGGCGCGCCCGCCGGGGCGCCAGGTGGTCGGCGAACTCGGCGTACTTGCCGCCCAGCCGCCGGTAGCAGCGGTCGAGTTCGGCGAGTCTGCGGTGGTTCTCCGCGCGGTCGGTCGCTGCGCTGCGGCGGGCGGCTTCGGCGATCGGCTCGGGGCGCACGTGGTGGTGCTCGTCCAGCAGGGCGTCGCCGGCGGCCTCCATCTCGGTGTAGACCGGGTAGAGGTAGAGCATGGAGAGCAGGAACTTGGCGTAGCGCAGTTGGTAGGCGGTGAAGCCGGGGCCGGTGCGCCGTTCCGGTGTGTAGTAGTTGACGATGTGCCGGTTGTGGGTGACGCCGGGCAGGGTGGCGTCGTACACGAGGTGGTGCAGGAAGTAGTCGCTGCCGATGGTGTCGGTGGCGGGCGGCAGCGGCACGCGTTCGTACACGTGGTGGTCGAGGCCGATGTTGCACATGTCGATGTGCCAGATGTCGGGTCGGTCGAGTACGGCGCGGTCGGTGGTGAACGGTTCGCTGCCGCCACCCCTGAAGGATTCGGCGACGAGTTCGCGTGTGTCGTGTTCGGCGGCGCCGGTGGGTGCCCAGAGGGCGACCACGTCGTGGTAGACCTCGGGGTCGGTGTCGAGGATCTCGCCGAGGTCGACGGAGAGTTCGCCGACGAAGGAGGCACCGACCAGGGCGACGGGCTTGTCCGCGTGCGCCGGGTCGAGGGTGTTCTCGGTGACGGCGGCGGCCGCGTCGGCGGCCTTCAGCCCGAGGGTGGCCAGCTCGTGCTCGATGGGGAACACCGGTTCGCCGTCGAGCCATTGGTAGCGGCTGTCGGAGTCGCGGCGGTGCACCGAGGCGCAGCCGAGCGCGGCGGCGAGCAGGAACGCCCGGTTGGTGCAGGCGCCGTAGGAGACGGCGTCGGGCAGCATCAGGTCGAGCAGTTTGTCGGGGCCCGCGGCGCCGGAGCGGTCGATGACCTCGCGCAGGAAGGCGCGTTGGGCGTCCTCGTCCAGGTGGTGGACGAGGAGGTTCTCGGCGGCGGGCAGGGCGGCGGCCGCGGCGGCGTGCCGGGCGCGCGCGGCGGGGTCGGCGGAGTCCAGCACCAGCAGGTGCACCCGGACGCCGAACCGCCGTACGGCGTAGGCGGCTTCGGCGCCGACGGCGGTGATGGTGTCGGCGCACTCGCGGTTGGTGGGCAGGGTCAGGCAGATGTCGCGCATTCCCGCTCCCCCGTGGTGTCCTGCAGATCAGCTTGCCGAGGGTCGGCTTGCTGCCCTTCGGCTTGCCGAGGGTCGGCTTGCTGCCGGTCGAAGTCCTTGCCGCTCCAGGACCGCAGGCCGAGCAACTTCTCCCCCAGCTCGGTGAGTTCGGCGCGACCGTAGCGCAGCGACTCGGGCCGGGTGGCGTCGCCGACCAGGGTGCGGTTCCAGTCCGGGGTGGCGAGCGTGCGCCAGGATTCCACCCGGGAGCGGCGCAGCTGCTCGGCCTCCTCCAGCGCGGGCATCATCGACAGGTACTGCACCGAGCGCACGCCGCGCTCGGAGGTGTTGGGCGCGACGCCGTGGGCGAGCAGGCCGTTCCAGATCAGCAGGTCGCCGGCCTTCAACTCGGGCCGCACGACGGGGAATTCCTCCCGGTCGACGGTCGGGCGGATCGGGTCGCGGTCGGCCGGCTGGGCGGCCTGCCAGGTGTTGAAGCGGCGGAACAGCTCCGGGTCGCACTGGAAGCCGCCGTGGTCGGGGGCGGTGTCGTTGAGCGCGATGATGCCCTGGACGCGTTGCGGCAGGATGCCCTGGGTGGTGTCGACGTCCCAGTGCAGTTCGATGTCGAAGCCGCGGTCGGTGGGTTCGATGAGCGCGCGGTCGCGGTTGCGGATGTTCGGCGGGTTGAGGTTGAGCCGGTCGAGGGTGACCCAGAGCTCCTCGCAGTCCCACACGTCCACGAAGGCGTCGTAGACGCGCTGCGACTGGCGGCTGTCCCAGATGAGTTGGTGGTGGTAGGCCTCGACGAAGCCGTAGATGTGCAGGTGCTGGTCGAGTTCGTCGCGGTAGTCGCGCTCGCGGTACCAGTCCTCGGGGCGGTCGGGCGACAGGCCCTGGAAGTCCCAGGTGAAGTCGAGCAGGCACCGCGCGGCCTCGGCGGGGATGGCCTGCTTGACGACGGTGTAGCCGTAGGTCTGCCAGTGCGCGTAGTCCTCCTCGGAGAGGACGCGCAGCGGGTGCTTCTTGCGGATCTCGCGCAGCGCGGTGCGGGCCAGGTAGCTCTCGGTGTCCGCGCTGAAGTAGGGGCGCTGCGAGGCGGCGCGGTAGAGATACTCGTCGGCCTGTCCGTCTGGGCTCGGCATGGGCAGTCACTCCATGGTTCGTAGTCGGCGCAGCGCTTGATTCGGCGGGCGGCGCGGGCACGGCGGGCTGCTCGACCGGTTCCCGGCCGGGTCGGGAATTCCTCCCGCGGACCATCTGCGGTCCGCACACGCTCCTTCTCGGCTCGACCCCCGACCGCGCCTCGGCACCACGCCAGGGGTTCAACTCGCCTGCTCGGCAAGGTCTCTCACCTCGCCTCAGGCTTTGCCGAACCACGCCCTCCACACATTGGACTAGACCAACTAATGGTGTCAACCCTTTCCCGTGGGTTACCGATTGGGAAAGTCGGCGCAGCTCACGCCGCCTCTCGCGGTTCGCTTTATGTTTCGGGGACGGACATAAGACGGGGTATGTTTCGAAAATTGACATAAGCGCGAGCGGTGAACCCCACCCGCCCCAGGACCCGTTGTCCCCGCGTGTTAGCCTCGATATTTCGTGACGGTCCGTCGGTCTATCCGGCGGGCCGTTTCGGCTTGTTCGGGCGATGTGGGGCAGGCTGGTGGCCCGGCTGTC